>NZ_MNQN01000042.1:0-30205 GCF_001915455.1 Bacteroides sp. 43_46
ATCTGTTAATATGCCTTATGTAATCGAACGCTGGCCGGGTGGTATGTTGACTAACTTCCCGACTATCCGTAAGGCTGTGAAGAAAATGGCTACTATCGACAAATTGACTAACGATGGTACTTATTCTAACCTTTCTAAGAGAGAAATTCTGCAGATCTCTCGTCAACGTGCAAAATTGGACAAGACTTTGGGTTCTATCGCTGACTTGACTCGTCTGCCGTCTGCATTGTTCGTTATCGACGTAATGAAAGAAAATATCGCAGTTCGCGAAGCTAACCGTTTGGGTATTCCTGTATTTGGTATCGTTGATACTAATTCTGACCCTTCAAACGTAGATTTCGTAATTCCTGCTAATGATGATGCTACTAAATCAGTAGAAGTTATTCTGGATGCTTGTTGTGCTGCTATGATCGAAGGCTTGGAAGAAAGAAAAGCTGAAAAGATCGATATGGAAGCTGCCGGTGAAGCTCCTGCTAACAAAGGCAAGAAGAAATCAGCTAAAGCAAGACTCGACAAATCTGACGAAGAAGCTATCAACGCAGCTAAAGCTGCTGCTTTCTTGAAGGAAGACGAAGAGGCTTAATATAATAATGTGCCAATTTGCTAATGTGCAAGGGTATGCTTATACACTTGCATCTTGATTGGCAGATTGGCACATTTTTTTGTTTTGAAAATTATTATTCATTTAAATAAAAGAAATTATTATGGCTGTAACTATGGCTGATATTACCAAGCTGCGTAAAATGACCGGAGCTGGTATGATGGATTGTAAAAACGCATTGACTGAAGCTGAAGGCGATTTCGACAAGGCAATGGAAATTATCCGTAAGAAAGGGCAAGCTGTTGCTGCTAAGCGTTCAGAACGTGAAGCTGCTGAAGGTTGCGTTTTGGCTAAGACTACCGGTGACCGTGCTGTTATCATTGCTTTGAAGTGTGAAACTGACTTTGTGGCTCAGAATGCAGATTACGTGAAGCTGACTCAGGATATTCTTGATCTTGCTGTGGCTAACAAATGCAAGACTTTGGAGGAAGTAAAAGCATTGCCGATGGGTAACGGTACTGTACAGGATGCAGTAGTTGATCGTAGCGGTATCACTGGTGAAAAAATGGAACTTGATGGTTACATGACTGTAGAAGGTGTATGCACTGCTGTTTACAACCACATGAACAGAAATGGTCTTTGCACTATTGTTGCTTTCAACAAGGAAGTTAACGATCAGTTGGCTAAACAAGTAGCTATGCAGATTGCTGCCATGAACCCGATTGCCATTGATGAAGATGGCGTTTCTGAAGAAGTAAAACAGAAAGAAATCGAAGTTGCCATTGAGAAGACAAAAGCAGAACAGGTACAGAAGGCTGTAGAAGCAGCTCTGAAGAAAGCTAACATCAACCCGGCTCATGTGGACAGCGAAGAACACATGGAAAGCAACATGGCTAAAGGATGGATTACTGCTGAAGATGTAGCGAAGGCAAAAGAAATCATTGCTACCGTTTCTGCTGAAAAGGCTGCACATCTGCCTGAACAAATGATTCAGAACATAGCTAAAGGCCGTCTGGGTAAGTTCTTGAAAGAAGTTTGCCTGTTGAATCAGGAAGATATCATGGACGCTAAGAAGACAGTAAGAGAAGTGTTGGCAGCAGCTGATCCTGAACTGAAAATCGTTGACTTCAAGCGTTTCACTTTGAAAGCTGAATAATCAGTCAGGAAACTGAGAATATAGGAGGCTGTCTTCAAATCTTTTTTTGAGGACAGCCTCATTTTTTTTGTTATTTCAATGCTTTGTCTATTTCCTTCATCAACTTGTCCATTTCCTCTTTTTGGTAACCGACAGTAGCGGATATCACTTTACCTTCTTTGTTAATCAGGTAACTTCTGGGAATGTACTGACTGGCAAATTTATTCGTGACTTCCCGTTTGGGATCCGGGTAGAGAGGAAACGTAAATTCCTTGCGCTTGTTGTATGCCGTTAATTCCTCATCGGTATGCTCACGTCCGATCACTATCATGCGGAAATCCTTGTTGTCTTTATATTTGGGCCAAAGGGTTTTCTGAACTTCTGCCAGTTCACTCTGGCAAGGACCGCACCAAGTGGCAAAGATATTAATGAGTACTACTTTCCCTTTCAAGTCTGCGGAATTTACTGTTCCGTTGACGGTCGAAGTAAGGGTGAAAGCAGGCATCTTGTCGCCTGTTTTGACTATATCCCCTTTGTCGTTTTGGGCAAACGACAGCAGTGAGAATAACGCTGCTACACAAAATAAAGTAACTTTCTTCATTTCTTATATCTTTTAAATAAGTTAGCCTCCTATACCCTTTGTTTTCGTGTATCCTTCCCTGACAAGCAGTTCCATGACCTTAGTCTTGAAATCCCCTTGTATGATGATTTCTCCGTCTTTAGCTGAACCACCTACTCCGCATTTACTTTTCAGCAGCTTGCCCAGTTCCTTCAAGTCGTTCTCCGTACCGACAAATCCGGTAATTAATGTTACCACTTTACCACCCCGGTTTTTCTTGTCAATGGAAACTCGGAGGTTTTGTTTGTCTTTATCGAGAGTGACCTGTTCTTCGTCATTATCCATTTCGTAGCCAAAATCAGGGTTCGTGGAATACACTACATTCAGCCTGTCTTTCCAATCGTTCTTTTTCATGCTTCTTCTTTTTATTTCTTCCCAAAAGTATCAAACTTATGGAAAAGAGCAAAATTTGCATTGGTTTTCATTGTTTTGTTTAATCTCTATTAAGGTTTTGCGATATTGGGTTGTCAGTCTCAAAAAATAATGTACTTTTGCAAAATACCAAATAATGTAAGAAGTATGAGCACTTATATACCAAAAGAGGCGGATAAAGTGCCGGAGCCTACCTTGCGCAGACTTCCCTGGTATCTGTCTAATATAAAACTGATGAAAGAAAAAGGAGAACAATACGTTTCTTCTACACAAATCTCTAAGGAAATAAATATTGACGCATCCCAAATCGCCAAAGATTTGTCGTACGTCAATATATCGGGGCGTACGAGAGTGGGGTATAACATTGACGCACTGATTGAGGTATTAGAGAGCTTTCTAGGATTTACCAATATGCATAAAGCCTTCTTGTTTGGTGTAGGTAGTCTGGGGGCCGCTTTGCTCCGGGACTCGGGTTTGCATCATTTCGGACTGGAGATTGTGGCAGCTTTTGATGTCAACCCCGAATTGGTGGGAAAAGACCTGAATGGCATTCCTATTTTTCATTCTGATGATTTCGAAGCAAAGATGAAAGAATATGACGTGAATATCGGTGTGCTGACAGTACCTATTAATATAGCTCAGGAAATTACAAATAAAATGGTAGACGGAGGTATAAAGGCGGTATGGAATTTTACTCCGTTCCGTATTCGCGTACCGGAGAATATTGTGGTGCAGAATACTTCCCTTTATGCCCACTTGGCTGTAATGTTTAACCGATTGAACTTTAACGAGAAATAAATGAAGATTATTGCAGTAGGAATGAACTACGCCCGGCACAACAAAGAACTGGGACATACACAGATAAATACGGAACCGGTGATTTTTATGAAGCCCGATTCCGCTATCCTGAAAGATAGTAAACCCTTTTTCATTCCCGATTTTTCTAACGAGATACATTATGAGACGGAACTGGTGGTCCGTATCAACCGGCTGGGGAAGAATATCGCTCCCCGTTTTGCTAACCGCTATTATGACGCAGTGACCGTAGGCATTGACTTTACTGCCCGTGACCTTCAACGGAAGTTCCACGAGCAGGGCAACCCCTGGGAACTCTGCAAAGGCTTTGACTCATCGGCTGCTATCGGTACTTTTGTTCCGGTAGATCGCTATAAGGATATCCAGAACCTGAATTTTAATCTCCTGATTGACGGTAAGGAAGTGCAGAGTGGCTGTACGGCAGATATGCTTTTCAAGATAGACGATATCATTGCTTATGTCAGCCGTTTTGTGACGCTTAAAATCGGAGATCTCCTGTTTACGGGTACGCCTGCCGGTGTAGGTCCGGTCAGTATCGGACAGCATTTGCAGGGATATCTGGAAGGTGAGAAGCTGCTGGATTTCTATATCCGCTGATTCATCTGTTCATCAAAAAAACGTTTAGTATACAATTTATGAAAATAAGAGTAGGTTTTGGCTTCGATGTACATCAACTGGTCGAGGGGCGTGAGTTATGGTTGGGCGGTGTCCTTTTGGAGCATACGAAAGGGCTGTTGGGACATTCGGACGCCGACGTGCTGCTGCACGCTGTTTGCGACGCTTTATTGGGAGCGGCCAATATGCGTGATATCGGTTATCATTTCCCGGATACAGCCGGAGAGTTTAAAAATATTGATAGCAAGATTCTGTTGAAAAAGACCGTGGAACTGATTGCCGGCAAAGGATATAAGGTCGGCAATATTGACGCGACGATTTGTGCGGAACGTCCGAAGCTGAAGGCACATATCCCTTTGATGCAGGAGACGATGGCAATCGTAATGGGGATTGACGCAGATGATATCTCGATCAAAGCTACTACTACCGAGAAGCTTGGATTTACCGGTCGTGAAGAAGGTATCTCCGCTTATGCTACGGTACTGATAGAGAAGACTGATTAACCCCCTAAAATAAATAAAACATGATTAGAACTTTAAATTTCTGCTTAACACTGTTCGCTTTATTCTTAACTACTTTCTGTATGGCTCAAAAGAGCGAGTTGAAGTTTAATAAAGACGGTAAGTTTAAAATAGTACAATTTACCGATGTACATTTTAAATATGGCAATCCGGCCTCGGATGTAGCGTTGGAACGTATAAACCAGGTGCTTGATGCCGAACAACCGGATGTGGTAATTTTCACCGGTGATGTGATTTATTCCGCTCCGGCAGATTCCGGTATGTTGAAGGTTCTGGAGCAGGTGTCCAAACGTAAACTCCCTTTCGTTGTGACTTTTGGCAATCATGATGATGAACAAGGATTGACCCGGACGCAATTGTACGATATAATCCGTACCGTTCCGGGGAATTTAATGCCCGACCGGGGAACTGCTTTGTCACCGGATTATGTGCTGACAGTGAAGTCTTCTTCCGATCCTAAAAAAGATGCAGCTTTGCTTTATTGTATGGACAGCCATTCCTATTCACCGTTGAAAGACGTGAAAGGATATAACTGGCTTACGTTCGATCAGATAAATTGGTATCGCCAGCAAAGCGCAGCTTATAAAGCTCAGAACGGTGGCCAACCAGTGCCCGCTCTGGCCTTTTTCCATATTCCTCTGCCCGAATATCATGAAGCTGTCCGTGACGAAAATGCAGCTCTGCGGGGTACTCGAATGGAAGAGGCTTGTTCGCCGAGAATAAACACGGGAATGTTTGCCGCTATGAAAGAAGCGGGAGATGTAATGGGAGTATTTGTCGGACACGACCACGATAATGATTACGCGGTCATGTGGAAAAACATCCTATTGGCTTACGGGCGTTATACCGGTGGGAACACTGTGTATAACCATTTGCCGAACGGCGCCCGTATCATCGTATTGGATGAAGGCGCCCGTACATTTACTTCCTGGATCCGTCAGAAAGACGGCATCGTGGATAAAGTCTCTTATCCGGCAAGCTTTGTCAAGGACGATTGGACTAAACGTTGAGGTTGGTAAACTTCACATGACTAAGGCGTGTATATTTAGAACCATAGCTTTCGTATCGGCGTGACACTTTCGCCGATTCGATGTAGATAATCTCTCCCAGTCGGTATTCATGTTCTATCCCGGATAGAGTACATGATACTGCACTGGGATTTTTAGATGGAATACTCATAACAGCCAAGTTGCCGCTTGCATCGGTCAGTGTGAGTATCTGTTTGACAAAAAACTGTGGGGTGGTTCCGTTTACTCTTGTCTTGTACGGGTCATCTTCCAGCCGCACACGGGTCACTTTCAGTTTCAAGTCTGTCAGTTTCTCTCCCAGCTCTCCCAGATACCGGCTTGACGAACGTTTCTCTCTCGATTTTCTCTGCATTATATCCAGGTGTATGGAGTGATACGCCTGTGCTATTTTGACGAAACGTTCCTGTTTGGGAATCTTTGGAGTAAACTTATAGGCTATCCAACTTAAATAGGAAGGGGCTATTTTTAGGATTTCATGCAGGAAGTGTCCGCGATATTTCCCGAAGAAGATCAGATCGTCACCATTACTCTGCATTCTTTTCTCATTATAATCCACAAGAATAAGGCAGCGTTTCGAGTAATAGAACATCGTACTGGCCACTCGGAGAGACTCGTTAATATCCGGTGACAGATCATGTATGTAAAGAATCGACTGTTTTTCGGGCAGGGGAGAATAGAGCCAAAGGGAATAGTTTGGTTTCCCCGGTCGGGGTAACACCACCAAGTAAACACCCTCCTCTTTGAAAGAGGCTCTGCCTCGGTTGTATTCATTCAGTTTGGCATACAATAAGGCTTGCTCGTTCTCGGAAATGCCCGGTAATCTGGGGTTAGCCATAATTGTTCTCGCTTTTGGTATATTTCAAATATAGGCAATTTTATTCAGAAAAGCAACTTCTTTTTTATAAAATCACTTCAATTAAGTATCGTTTTGAGGAAAGACAGCTTCACTAATAAAAATTATACATACATTTTACCCTCATACTTTCATAGATAGCCTTAATCCCTTTATTCATCATGGTTACAGGTATGAGGGTAACTATGAGGGTAAGGTGAGGGTAACTTTTACCCTCATAGCGTGTCTGGTCTTGATTTTGGTTGACTGGCTATACTACACAATTCTCCTATATACTATACATTAGTGCTTAGGTTTTCTTCTGTAAACTCTCAATGTTCTTCAAAAACTCACATAAGTTAGCAAAATTGTTTACGTATGTTAGCTTATTTGTTTACTGATGATAGCTTGTTGATTCACAGTAGTGAGCTCTTGATGATTTCTAAGGGAAAACATATAAACTATATAGCTAATATGCTTGGAATGCAGGTGTTTATCAGAAGAAGTACCTATGTCTTGAGGCCAATCCTGGCAAGGGCGATACATGAAAAATGATATTATTAGATGATACAAGGGGTAATATTAGGCTTTTATAGGAGACGGATTGCATGATAAGCCTGGATGAATACACTTCTTAGCAGTGTTTTATTTCCTGAAATGTTAAATATAATAATTCTTATATAGTTAATGTGGGGTTAGGAAGTTATGAGGTGTATTTATATTGTACACAACCAAAACGAGAAAGTACAATGACTGTTGACCTTATACCTGAAATAACTGACTATATTCTGTTGAATGTTTATTCATTCGCCTTTTCCGACCTGTATAATGGAAAAACCGGTGTTTCTTTAGCTCTTTTTAAACCACCCCTATTTATGAAGGATGATTATCTGGGAGGAATATCATCGTAGATATCTTGATATAGGTTATCTCTAGTGAATGTACAAAGAAAGACATAGTATAAAAAGTAACGTTTTAAATCACCAATAAATTAAGTATTATGAAAAAGTTCGCATTTAGTTTTTTAGTATTGATTTGGATATGTAGCAATATTCAAATGGCAGCTCAGGAGAAAATGCTTCAAGTTCGTGAAGATGGAGTTTATATGTATGTAGACCAAATGCCTGTATATCCAAAAGGGCAGGAGGGAATAATGCAATATATAGCAAAAACGGTAAAGTATCCGGCTTATGCAAGAGCAAAAGGAGCATCGGGAACTGTACTTGTGCAATTCGTGATAAAGAAGAATGGTAAAACATCACAGTTTGAGGTTGTGCGAGGAGTTGACCCGTTGTTGGACGAGGAAGCGCTTCGAGTAGTAAAAGGAATTCCAGGAAAATGGGTACCCGGTAGAGAAAAAGGGAAGAAAGTCCCGGTGTCATATACTATCCCGGTTAGTTTCCGATTGAGTGGGGAAAATAATTCTTCCTCTTCAAATGAAGGACTGAAGGTGAATAAGAATATAAAGGCGTCTTTGGAAGGAGTCTGGCAAATTTGTACTCATGTGGAACCTTTAGGATACGGAAAGTTTGATATCCAAACCGGACCTTATATGAAAATATTATCATCGGATAAGAACTTTTTCAATATACATTTAGCAATAACGGATGAGAGAGCTGTTATAACGGCAATGGGAACTTATGCTCAAACATCTGACTGTACTTATGTTGAAAAAATCTTTAAATCGATAACTGATCCGGAACTAACAGGAGCAGATAGTAAACTGAAATTTGAATTTATTTCGGAGAATCTGTTACAGATTAGTTATCAATTACCTGGTCGCCCGTTGCCGAGTAAAGAAATTTGGGTTCGGGTTATTCAGCCGAATTTGAAGCAACCTGAATTGTTTCCTCAAACTTTGTGACAACTAGCAGTTTGTGAAAAGATATAGTAACAAATAATATTTCAGAAGAACAGTAAAATAGTATTCTCTACATCTATGATGTTTCGTTCGCAATAAATTTATATTCTCCGAAGAATCCCGTATATTTGTTGCCATATAATTTTCAGAATTCGGATGAAAGAACGAAATAAAAGAGTATTAGTCGGAATGAGCGGTGGTATTGACAGTACCGCCACTTGTCTGATGTTACAGGAGCGAGGATACGAAATAGTAGGAGTAACCATGCGTGTATGGGGCGACGAGCCGCAAGACGCCAGAGAGCTGGCTGCGCAAATGGGGATTGAACATTATGTGGCGGATGAGCGTATCCCTTTCAAAGAGACGATCGTAAAGAATTTCATAGACGAGTATAAGCAAGGACGTACGCCGAATCCGTGTGTGATGTGTAACCCTTTATTTAAGTTTCGTGTCCTGACGGAGTGGGCGGACAAGCTGGGTTGTGCCTGGGTTGCTACCGGACATTATTCCCGCTTGGAAGAGAGAAACGGGGATATTTATATAGTAGCCGGAGATGATGACAAGAAAGACCAGTCTTATTTTCTTTGGCAACTGGGGCAGGATGTATTGAGGCGTTGTATTTTCCCTTTGGGGGATTATACGAAAGTGAAAGTACGCGAATACCTTGCTGATAAAGGCTACGAAGCCAAGTCCAAAGAAGGAGAGAGTATGGAAGTCTGCTTTATTAAAGGTGATTACCGTGACTTCCTTCGTGAACAGTGCCCGGAACTGGATAACGAAATAGGACCGGGGTGGTTTGTCAATTCCGAAGGAGTGAAGTTGGGGCAGCATAAAGGTGCGCCCTATTATACGATCGGTCAGCGAAAAGGCCTGGAGATTGCGTTGGGCAAACCGGCTTATGTGTTGAAAATCAATCCGCAGAAAAATACGGTAATGCTTGGCGATGCCGAACAGTTGCGGACGGATTATATGCTGACGGAGCAAGATAAGATTGTGGATGAACGGGAATTGTTCCAATGCGAGAATCTGACGGTAAGGATTCGTTATCGAAGCCGTCCGTTGCCTTGCCGGGTGAAGCGGTTGGCGGATGGACGACTGTTGGTGCGATTTCTTGAAACGGCCTCGGCTATTGCCCCCGGACAATCTGCTGTGTTCTATGACGGAAGGCGGGTACTGGGCGGAGCTTTTATTGCTTCGCAACGAGGAATCGGATTGGTGATTTTGGAGAACGAAGGATTTTGATTGATTAAAACAAAGATAACTTATGAAGAAACTTGTATTATTGGTTTTTGCCTTGAATATTTGTTTGGGTACTTTTGCGCAATTCACGCCGGGGGATACCCTGAAGTATCGTATCAGTCTGAAAGACAAAGCGGCTACGGACTACTCTTTGCAAAAGCCTGAGATGTATTTATCCAAGAAATCTATTGAACGGAGAAAAAGACAGGGATTGGAGATAGATTCTACTGACCTGCCGGTATGTAAGAAATATGTGGATGCGATACGCAAGAAAGGCGTTCATGTGCTTGTTACAGGAAAATGGGATAATTTCGTCACTGTTTCCTGTAATGACAGTATGTTGATTGCTGAAATAGCCGGGTTGCCCTTCGTCCGTTCCACGGAGAGAGTTTGGAGAGGTGTCGCCAAACGAGCTTCTGAGAGAGATTCATTGATTAATAAACCTTTACGTACGGACAGCCTTTACGGTCCCGCAATTACTCAAATAAAGATGAGCCATGCGGACCGTCTCCATGAAGCAGGCTTCAAGGGGCAGGGGATGACGATTGCTGTTATTGATGCCGGATTTCATAATGTTGACAAGATAGAGGCAATGAAAAATATCAATATTCTGGGTACTCGTGACTTCGTGAATCCGGAAGCCGATATCTATGCAGAGAGCAGTCACGGAATGTCCGTGCTTTCCTGTATGGCAATGAATCAGCCGAATGTGATGATTGGTACGGCTCCCGAGGCCTCTTATTGGTTGCTTCGCAGTGAGGACGAGTATTCGGAGAATTTGGTGGAACAGGATTACTGGGCGGCAGCTATCGAATTTGCCGATAGTGTCGGAGTGGATTTGGTAAATACGTCTCTCGGATATTATTCATTTGATGACCCGGCGAAGAATTACCGCTATCGTGATTTGAACGGACATTATGCATTGATGTCCCGTGAGGCGGCGAAGGCGGCAGATAAGGGAATCGTTGTAGTATGCAGTGCGGGAAACTCCGGGTCCGGTTCGTGGAAGAAGATTACGCCTCCGGGAGATGCGGAGAATGTGATAACCGTAGGTGCGGTGAACAAATATGGAGTTTTGGCTCCGTTCTCTTCTGTTGGGAATACGGCCGACGGACGGGTGAAGCCGGATGTTGTTGCCGTAGGTCTGGGCTCGGATGTAATGGGAACGGACGGTAATTTGCGCCATGCTAACGGAACTTCCTTTTCTTCTCCGATTATGTGCGGAATGGTGGCTTGTCTGTGGCAGGCTTGTCCGGAGCTGACTGCAAAAGAGATTATCGAACTGGTACGCCGGTCGGGCGACCGGGCAGTTTTCCCCGATAATATATATGGATACGGCATTCCTGATTTGTGGAAAGCTTATCAATCTACGGTAAACACTCGCCGTTGATTATGGACTCGCTTTCTCTTTTAGAACTGAATGCGCTTGTTCGCCGCAGCCTGGAGCAGTGCTTGCCCGATGAATATTGGATACAGGCGGAGCTGAGTGACGTTCGTTCCAATACGACGGGACATTGCTATCTGGAATTCATACAAAAGGATCCGCGTAGCAATAGTCTCGTAGCCAAGGCACGCGGTATGATCTGGAATAATATTTACCGCCTGCTGAAACCTTATTTTGAGGAATCTACCGGACAGCTGTTCACTTCGGGAATAAAAGTGCTGGTCAAGGTGACCGTGCAATTTCATGAACTCTACGGGTATAGTCTGACGGTACTCGATATCGACCCTACTTATACCTTGGGAGATATGGCGCGTCGCCGTCGTGAGATACTGCTGCAACTGGAAGAAGAAGGAGTACTGACGTTAAACAAAGAGCTGGAAATGCCGGTTCTTCCCCAACGTATTGCAGTTGTTTCTTCAGCTACGGCAGCCGGCTACGGCGACTTCTGTCATCAACTGAAACATAATTCCGGTGGCTTCTTCTTTTACACGGAGCTATTTCCGGCTTTGATGCAAGGTAATCAGGTGGAAGAATCCGTTTTGGCCGCCTTGGATTGCATCAATGCCCGTATAAGCGAGTTTGATGTAGTCGTGATTATCCGGGGCGGAGGAGCTGCTTCCGATTTATCCGGATTTGATACTTACCTGCTGGCAGCAGCCTGTGCGCAGTTCCCGTTACCTGTCATAACCGGTATCGGACATGAGCGTGACGACACCGTGCTCGATTCCGTGGCGCATACTCGTGTAAAGACTCCGACTGCCGCAGCCGAACTCTTAATTCAACGGGTAGGAGAGGCGGCGGAACGTCTTGAAGAATTGTCCGCCCGTCTTCAGCAAGGAGCTTATACTTTGCTGGAACAGGAGCAGAGAAGGCTGGTTACAATGCAAGCCCGTATTCCTGCACTGGTTCATCGGAAGCTGTCCGAAGCCCGTTTTACCCTGCTGACAGCCCGGAAGGACTTGTCGCAGGTGACGCAAAACTTGCTGTCCCGTCAGCGGCACCGGCTGGAACTATTGCAACAGCGCGTTGCGGATAACTCTCCCGAAAAGTTACTCAGCCGGGGGTATAGCATCACGCTAAAGGATGGAAAAGCGGTAACCGATGCATCTTTACTGCAGCCGGGCGATCAGTTGACCACCCGGCTTCTGAAAGGAGAAGTGCAGTCCACCGTCCGGTAGCGAACGTTCCGAACCCGGTATATTTAGAGTTTTATTATCAACCATTAAATACATATCACTGTGGCAGCAAAAAAAGAAACATACTCCGGCGCTATGGAGCGTCTCGAAAAGATTGTCAGGCAGATAGACAACAATGAATTGGATATTGACATCTTGAGCGAAAAAATCAAAGAAGCCAATGAAATTATTGCCTTTTGCACCGAAAAACTGACGAAAGCGGATCGCGAAGTCGAAAAATTATTGCAAGAAAAGCAACAGTCTGAAGAATAAAGGTTATTTTTGCAATTCAATGCATAAGAAAATAAACTAATACGTTACAATATGAAAGAAATAGACTGGGCGAATCTGTCGTTTGGATACATGAGGACAGATTACAATGTGAGAATCAATTTCCGCAATGGTAAGTGGGGTGAACTGGAAGTCAGCAGTGAAGAATATCTTAACTTGCACATGGCGGCTACTTGTTTGCACTATGGTCAGGAAGCATTTGAAGGACTGAAAGCATTCCGTGGAAAAGACGGAAAAGTGCGTATCTTCCGTCTGGAAGAAAATGCGGCGCGTCTGCAATCTACCTGCCAGGGAATCCTTATGGCGGAGCTTCCTACCGAACGTTTTAAAGAAGCTATCCTGAAAGTTGTGAAACTGAACGAACGTTTTATCCCTCCTTATGAGACAGGTGCTTCTCTTTATATCCGTCCGTTATTGATTGGAACAAGTGCTCAGGTGGGTGTGCATCCGGCTGACGAATATATGTTTGTGGTATTTGTGACTCCCGTGGGACCGTACTTTAAGGGTGGTTTCTCTACCAATCCTTACGTAATCATTCGTGAATTCGACCGTGCCGCTCCTCATGGAACTGGTATTTACAAGGTGGGTGGTAACTATGCAGCCAGTCTTCGTGCCAACAAGAAAGCACATGACCTGGGGTACTCTTGCGAGTTCTATCTCGATGCAAAAGAAAAGAAATATATCGATGAATGTGGTGCTGCCAATTTCTTCGGTATTAAAGATAATACGTATATCACGCCGAAATCAACTTCTATCCTGCCTTCTATCACTAATAAGAGCTTGATGCAGTTGGCGGAAGATATGGGAATTAAAGTCGAACGCCGCCCGATTCCGGAAGAAGAACTGGCTACGTTCGAAGAAGCCGGCGCTTGCGGTACGGCTGCCGTTATCAGTCCGATTGAACGTATTGATGATCTGGAGAATGGCAAATCATACGTTATCTCCAAGGATGGAAAACCGGGACCGATTTGTACGAAATTGTACAACAAGCTGCGGGGTATCCAGTACGGTGATGAACCGGATACGCATGGTTGGGTGACAATTGTCGAATAGTACTATCTTTCGCCACAGAGGACACAAAGGACACGGAGCCTTATAATTCATTTATAATCTCTGTGTCTTTTGTGTTCTCTGTGGTGAGAAACTTATAAAGATTGAATGGGAAAGAATAAATTAGAGAAGTTTGCCGATATGGCGAGTTATCCGCATGTGTTCGAATATCCGTATTCGGCAGTGGATAATGTGCCTTTTGACATGAAGGGAAATTGGCACAAGGAGTTTTTCAAGAACGATCATCCGATTGTGCTCGAACTGGGCTGTGGACGGGGAGAATATACGGTCGGTCTGGGGAAGATGTTTCCTGAAAAGAACTTTATTGCGGTAGATATTAAAGGAGCCCGTATGTGGACGGGGGCAACGGAGTCGTTGCAGGCCGGAATGAAGAATGTGGCATTCCTGCGCACGAACATTGAAATCATCGAACGGTTCTTTGCCGAAGGCGAAGTGAGCGAGATATGGCTTACGTTCTCCGACCCGCAAATGAAGAAGGCGACCAAGCGGCTTACTTCGACCTATTTTATGGAACGGTATCGGAAGTTCCTCAAACCGAACGGTATCATTCACCTGAAGACGGACAGTAACTTTATGTTCACTTATACAAAGTATATGATAGAAACGAACGGGCTTCCGGTGGAGTTTATGACGGAGGATTTATATCATTCGGATCTGGTAGACGATATTCTTGGTATCAAGACCTACTATGAACAACAATGGCTCGACCGGGGGTTAAATATCAAGTATATCAAATTCCGCCTTCCGCAAGAAGGACAGTTGAAGGAACCGGATGTGGAAATTGAACTGGATTCATACCGCAGTTATAATCGTAGTAAGCGGAGTGGATTGCAGACTAGTAAATAAAGAATAATTGAGTGGAACGTTCGACGTTCCGCTCTCAACTCTGAATGAATTATGACACTTTATCCTAAATTAATATTGGATGCACTGGCTACGGTGCGTTATCCCGGTACGGGAAAGAATCTGGTGGAAGCGGAGATGGTTGCTGATAATCTCCGGATTGATGGTATGTCAGTCAGTTTCTCATTGATATTTGAGAAGCCGACCGATCCGTTTATGAAATCTATGGTGAAGGCTGCCGAAACAGCTATTCATACTTATGTGTCGCCTGATGTGCAAGTTACGGTTGCGACGGAAAGCAAGCAGGCTGCCCGTCCGGAAGTAGGAAAGCTGCTTCCGCAGGTGAAGAATATCATCGGTATATCTTCCGGTAAGGGTGGGGTAGGCAAATCTACCGTCTCGGCGAATCTGGCAGTTGCTTTGGCAAAATTGGGTTATAAGGTCGGTTTGCTTGATGCGGATATCTTCGGACCATCTATGCCGAAAATGTTTCAGGTGGAGGACGCGCGTCCGTATGCCGAACGTATTGACGGTCGCGACTTGATTATTCCTGTTGAGAAATACGGTGTGAAGTTATTGTCTATTGGCTTCTTTGTCGACCCCGATCAGGCTACGTTGTGGCGTGGTGGAATGGCTAGCAATGCGCTGAAACAGTTGATTGGCGATGCCTCTTGGGGTGAACTGGATTATTTCCTGATTGACCTTCCTCCGGGCACGAGTGATATTCATTTGACTGTCGTGCAGACGTTGGCTATGACAGGCGCTATTGTTGTCAGCACTCCGCAGGCGGTAGCTTTAGCGGATGCCCGTAAGGGAATCAATATGTTCACTAATGATAAGGTGAATGTGCCTATTCTCGGATTAGTTGAGAATATGGCTTGGTTTACTCCTGCCGAACTTCCGGAGAATAAATACTATATCTTCGGTAAGGAAGGAGCCAAGAAGTTGGCGGAGGAGATGAATGTTCCTTTGCTGGGACAGATTCCTATTGTGCAGAGTATTTGCGAAGGAGGAGACAATGGTACGCCTGTTGCACTGGATGAAGATTCGGTGACTGGTCGTGCTTTCTTGTCGTTGGCTGCCAGTGTGGTGCGTCAGGTTGATCGGCGGAACGTAGAAATGGCTCCGACACAGATTGTTGAGATGCATAAATAAGCAAGACGGACAGAGATTGAATCGCTTGTGATGACGACAAGCTTCCGTAATCGTATAAAAACGCCTCCATAGTTTTCGAAAAGACTATGGAGGCGTTTCCTATGATCAAGGTGATGTACTTTACGATTACTTCTTTAAAGCTTTCATCAGTTGCTTTTTCATCGTGTCTGTACCTGGGAATCCCGTTTGCTTGAAGGTCGTATTTCCTTCTGCATCTATTACGAAATAAGTAGGAACTCCGCCGATTTTAAACGTAGACATCAGATACGCCCATTGATCATTTGTTACGCGGAAATGTTCTCCGTGAATATCGGGGATCATATTCTCCCAAGTGCCTTTCGGAGAGGTTTCTCCTGTGATATACAGGTAAAGAATGTCTTCGTCTTTCAGTTCTTCTTTCATGGGGATCATAGCCTTGTTGGCCATTCGGCACGGTCCGCACCAAGTTGCCCAGAAGTCAACCAGCAGTACGTGTCCGCGGAATTTGGAGATGATAGTCGAAAAGAGTTCTTCGTTTGTTACTTTCCCGATTTCATTGATTTTATATCCGGTCTTTTGCTTGTTCAGTTCTATCTTCTTGAGTAGTTTATCATTAAGGACCGTCAACAACTGTTTGTAGGCAGGAGAAGGCAGGGCTTCAAGGACTGCTTTCTGTTCGGCAGTCAATGGTGTGAAATCTTCTATGGAGCGATAGCACTTGTATGCTTCTCCCATTTGAAACAAGATTCCTTGGTTGGTACCCAACTTCTCTTCCATAAGATCTTTTCTGGAACTGAATATTCCTGCTCCGTATGCAAATTCCGGGGCGTACAAATCTACCGGCTCATTGAGTGTAAAATCTTTGAGTACATCAAGATAATCGACTGGAAATTCTATTTTGGTATTTGTGTAATACTCTTTAGTCTGTTCTCTGTTTAATTTCTGACTGACAACATGGGCACGCATGATAATGTCTTTTCCCATAAATAATCCGATAGCTGTGGTAATATCCGTATTGGCTTTCAGAATTTCTTTGGCAGCAGAACTGAGAGAGGCTTCATCTATCTGTTTGTAGGTGTTAAGACGTTTCTCTAAAAAGTAATCTTTTAGTCCGTTTATATCTTTTCCGGCTACATCTTTGACAATCTTGCTCGGGTTGTCAACCAAGTTACTTGGAATAGAATTGTCTGATAACTCTTGTTGAAGGTCAGCCAGATAACCTCCATAATAAGCTTTTTTGCCATAGGGCTTGTTGTCTTTCTGGAGATGTGATTGTTGGCGTGAACACTCGGCTGTGTTAACGATGATAGTACTTTCTTTTCCAGGAGCCAGCAAGCAAGGAATTTGTGCAAAGGGGAAAACAAGGGTGGCAGGAGTTACGGTAATAACATCTGTCTGAACCTGAAAACTTCCGTCTTCCTTGATAGTTACTTCTTCGGCATAATTTAACCACCTGATCGGGTCGTTTAAACGTAACTGTCCGGAGCTTGGCATATCTTTTTGATACCCTGTCACTTGTCCTTTTAATGTTGCTTTTCCATACGCAAATTCAGGTACCGGCAGTTCTGCCTTTTTGTTTATCTTATGAATAACGGCTCCTTTGGGTAATGCAGACTTACGGAAATCTTTTTCATTCAACTGTATTCCCCATATTTTGTATGCTCCGTCAAAATCTCCTTCTGAAAAATCCAGACTTGTTACGTTTGCTGGTATAGGTGGGAAAAGTAACTGAAATTCTGCCTCACCGGATTCAGGCATCCAGAATTCTTTGTCCAATGTGATGCCTACACCTTTGCGGATCGGGTATAAGGCCCCTTTTTCATCTTTGAGGAAACTGCCACTGGCTATTTTTATCCAGTATTTCGGACGATAAAATGCTTTGATGTATACAGTGGTAACTGTGTCACTCATGACAATTTTGTCAACTTCAATATTTGAAGAGCTCCAAGCTAGAAAAGGTGGGCGCTCGATAACTCTGTCTTTGGCTTGTACGGTGCAAACTACGCAGAGTATCAAACCCATAATCCATGAGAATCTTTTCATACGAATAGTGTTTATTTCGAACAAATATAACGATATTTTTGTGACTATCCTCAAAAAAGTAGAAAAAGATGTATCTTTTTTCCGATACCGATGAACGCCTTATCTCCCCCGGTATGGGGGAGGAGGCGCGGCACCGGGGAAATGTTTATTGTAATTTGAAAACTATCGGAAGGGTATATTCTACCGCAATGGCTTGTCCGCCTTGTTGTCCGGGTTCCCATTTGGGCATAGTGCTCACTACACGGATCGCCTCTGCATCAAGCAACGGAGATATGCTACGCAATACTTTTATATTGGATATGCTTCCGTCTTTACCGACAATCATTTGTAGGATGACTCTGCCTTGCTCCTTATTCTTTTGTGCAATAGTCGGATATTTGATGTTTCTAGCAAGATATTGCATCAGACCGGGTATTCCTCCGGGGAATTTAGGCATTACTTCCGCTACTTTGAGTGCTGTACCTGATTTTGCGTCTGTTGCGTTGGCATTAGAATCTTCTTTTGGACCATACGCTACTACAACTACTTCTTCCAGATCAGCTTGTTTTATTTCTTTTCCCTTTGAAGGAGCTGGACCTTGTAGCCTGAACATTACAGGAACTGAGAATCTGACATTTACATTTTCTCCTCTTTGTTTACCCGGTTTCCATTGGGGCATAGCGGCAATTACTCTTACAGCTTCCTTGTCAAGATAGGGATCTACGCTTCGGGCTACTTTTATGTCGGATATGTTTCCGTCTTTTTTAACAACGAAACTAACAATGACGCGTCCTTGTTTTCCGTTTTCATGAGCTGTTACAGGATATTTGATGTTTTTAGCTAAATATTGCATCAAGGCTTGTTGCCCTCCTGGAAATTCGGGCATTACTTCTACAACTTCAAATACCACAGAATCGGGTATACTCTTGCTTTGAGCGATAGGTGTTGACTTTGCGATTTCTTTTTTGGCCGGCAGAGCGACTGTTTGCTGAATTTCTTCACTTTGCAGTTCGGGGATATTTGCAATTTCCGGCTGAGGAGTGTTAACCTGTTCCATAACCTCTTTTGCAAATCTTTCTGTGGTACGGGCTACTACTTCGATGTTGCTGACAATCATCAACAGGGCAGCCAAGGGAAGAAACATGATATATTTTGTTCTTCCTATTTCTTTGGTTCTTCGTTTGTTCATCATTTTGATACGATTTTTAAGTGGTAAAACATTGAAACTATTTGATAAATTTGCTGCAGCCTTGTGATGAGCCAGTCCTAACAAGTGGTACTGGTATGATTTACTGTCATGTCCCGTCTCCAATACCCGGCTGTCTGCCATGTATTCGAGATTGCCTCTGACTTCCCGTTTCATAAGCCAGCTAAATGGATTGAACCAGCAGAATATGCACATTATTTCACTGATTAATACATCTATCGAGTGGTATTGACGGGCGTGAGTTTCTTCATGGGTGATTATCTCACTAATTTCAGAGTCGGTATGTGACTGTGGGTGTATGAATATCCAATGAAAAAAAGAGAACGGTCCTGCTTCTTTCTTTAATAGGTGTACACGCACTCCTTTCAATTGGCTTTTGGAACATTGAAAATGCAGTCGCATGATACTTCCTAGTTGAAGGAAGAAACGGGCGGTCAGTAGTAATACTCCGCTCCAATAGATAATGCCTGTGAGAAGTTTGATTAGCTCTTGCCAATTAATCTCTGTTTCTTGTGGAATGGTAACGACTTGTTCCGGAAGTATGATTGTTGCATAAAGATCTGCCATTGCTACCATTGGCTCGTGTGCTTTTATCCACCCTTCAATATTTAGTAAAGGGTAGAGCAAGGAAATGGCAAAAAAACATAACAAGGCTATCCGTCGCCAGTGAAAGAAGGTGTCTTTATGAAAGAACAACCGATAGAAGGCGTAGAACAAAGCAATTGCTACATTTATCTTTAGAAAATAGGCTAATTCCGGAGTCATAATGGATATCTTTTTACTATTAATTATCTTTTCCTTTTTCTATTAGTTCGATAATGTCTTTGAGATCATCAGTCGATAACTTTTGGTCTTTGGCAAAGAAAGAAACCATTTCTTTGTAGGAATTTTCAAAGTAATTACGAACTACGCTACTCATAAAGTGACGTTTGTATTCATTTTCTCGAATGGCAGGAGTGTATTGATAGGTATTTCCCACACGTTTTGATGTGACATACCCCTTTCGTTCGAGGTTTTTTACGATCGATGCTACCGTTGTATAAGGAGGAGCCGGTTGCGGATACTTCGCAACGATATCTTTTACGAAACAGCTTTGTAACTCCCAAACGTAGATCATTACTTCTTCTTCTTGTATTGTTAACTTTTCCATGGAGATGTTGTTTAATTACGATTACTTCGCAAATCTACGAATATTTCGTAATAAAGCAATAATTAGTCAGTTAATTATTGTAAATGTATGATTACTGCAATAATATTTTGATTAAGGAGTAATCGGAAAATTATTTAAGCATAAAAATTGGTTGGATAGGCGCTATTTTTGCCTAAATAATCACACTTTAATAACATTTGTGGAAAAAAAGGTGTCATTGGAGACTTTTTTATATAAAATAAATGAAATATATTTGTGGCTGTAAAACAGACGTTAAATATGAAAGGTGCGTTTCGATACTATTGATAAGGTACGGAAGATTCCCCGCACTTAGCAAAGAAGTTAATTAATAATGCCAACCAGAGGGAGGAGGAAGGTACACTAAAAAATAAATGATATGAAAAAATGTTTGATTTTTGTGCTATTTGCACTTGTTTCTATCGTTTCTTATTCTCAGATTTCTTGGAATGCTAAGGTCGGTATGAACATGAGTAATTTCACTGGAGATTCTGACACTGACATGAGAGTTGGGTTTAATGTTGGTGTTGGTATGGAATATCAGTTTACTGATATGTGGTCTATTCAACCTTCTTTGATGTTCACCCAGAAAGGAGCTAAAATGGATGAGTTGAAAGCTAATCCTATGTATTTGGAAATTCCTGTAATGGCTGCTGCGAGATTTGCAATTGCTGACAATCAAAATATTGTGGTAAAAGCAGGCCCTTATTTTGGCTTTGGTATTGCTGGTAAATATAAAGTAGGGGGTGAAAAGATTGATTTCTTTAAAGACACTAAAGATGAAGACGGTGATATCTTAATGGAAGGTGCAAAGAAGTTCGATGCAGGTCTTGGTGTAGGTGTTGCTTATGAAATCAATAAATTCTTTATTGATTTGACTGGAGAATTTGGTTTGACTAAAATATATGATGGTGATGGTGCTCCGAAGAACATCAACTTCTCTATCGGTGTAGGTTACAAATTCTAATAGAATTATACTCTCTTTATAATATCTCTGAAAATCCTTCGCCTTATACTCTCTTTGGGCGGGGGATTTTTTTATGGGTTTCTCCTTATAAAAAGAAAAACGGCGTATCCTCCTTATAAAAGGGGGCGCCGTTACTATCTCTCTCTTTTGTTGTTTCAATCAGTTATTTATCTGCTTTGATAAATTCTCTTTCTCTTTTAATTCTTTATATCTTTCTATTGCATGTTTACGACTCATAAGTATTTGCCAACGATATACCCAGCAAGTAGTTAAGAAATAAAAGCCTGCTTGTAACCATAAAGCTTTATATTCAAAGGCAACTTCACTTAGCGTAGCTCCCATATTGTTGATTTTCACAAAACCATTAATCCCGAAAGTAGAGGGGAAAATATAGGAGACGTATTTCCAGAATGGAGGGATTGCGGCCCCCGGCCATGAAATTCCGGAAATAAACAACAAGGGAACGGATGTGAAGACAAAGATCAGCATACACGTTTCTCGGTTGCGAATGGCGATCGAGGCCGTCATTGCAAAGAAGATGCAAGCTGTCAGGTAAGGAACCACAAATAATACTAATGAACTGGGCTGTCCTATTTGGTTGAGGCTGAATAGTCTTGGTACGACATATAGTACATAAAAAGCTACCAATATATAAACCAGAAAATAACTTAGTCCTTTACCGAGTACAATTCGTAATGTTCCGTTGTAATGCCTGTTGATAGGTACAAGGTCTTTGAAACGGTTGTTTTCGCGGGCTGTTCCGGCAGCAAGGCCGATTCCCAGCAGTAATGTCTGTTGGATAATCAATACTAGGACGGCAGGAATCAGGAAGGCAGCGAATCCGGCAGTCGGATTGAAGATCGAGATTTCTTCATATTCTATCGGATAAGCAGTGATTTCATCTTGCCGGTCGGTAGTGTTTCCGCTACGTGCAATCTTGATGTCCTTGTTCATATCCAGTGAGACGGCGGTGTTGGCAATCAGCATGGATTTATAGTATAACAGTCCGCTCATGTCGCAGTAAATGCTGACTTGCGTCTGTTTTCCTTTGGCGATATTGTCACTAAAATCGGAAGGGATATAGATAATGCCATAGGCACGTCGGTTCTTCAACATCTGTTTAGCTTCTTCCATATCAGCACAGTAAGAGACGATTTGAATGTCCGGTGTGGCGTCCACTTTCCGGAGATATTCACGGCTGAGAGAGGAATGTGAGTCATCTACAACGACAGCCGGGACTTCGCGCACCACTTCGTTATCATAGATAAAGCTATATAACAAAGGATAACCCAATGGGACGAGTATAAAGAATATCAGTACCCCCTGGTCGCGGAAAGTAGTCTGAAACTCCCGTTTCCAGATATAAAACAGGTCGTTGATGCCTTGGGCTATCTTGTCTTTTAATTTTATATCTTTCATTTAGGGTATGTATTTATAGTAAACCAGTGCCTCCTTCAAGCGGTGAACCACAAAGAAGGGGAGCATCATAAATATTAATAGTGCCATGTAATTGCTCCAAGAGTAAGCCATGCTATATCCGTTGAGTGCCTGGTCGACATAGATTAGAAAATAATGACGCAATGGGAATAGGTTGCTGAGCGCCTGCAGTACAGGGTGCATTGCCATAACAGGGAATGAGAAGCCGGAAATGGAGAAAGAAATGACGCCCCACAAAGAGGCAAAACTTAATCCAAGCCGGAGAGTGGGTAATGTACCTATCATGACTATACCGCAACATTGCGATGCTAGTACAAGGCAAAGTGTGGCGAAAATCATAGGGAAGATACCACTATTGCATGGGAAATGGAGGAAACCGTATAAGTATACATTATAAAATATACCCATGATGAAAAAAACAACTGTATGTGGAAGCAGTTTCCCTGCCAGTGCAATGTAAATGGAGTTATTGCTCATGCGTAACCATTCACGGGCGGTACGGTCTTTGATTTCCACCCCGATAGAATAAACCGTTACCATAAATATAAGCAGCATAAGAACACCCGGTATCAATGTGTTGCATAGATATACAGAGTAGTTCAGCCATGGATTATTTAATGGATGCGTATCAATCACGATCGGTTGAAGAAACCCCATTGCCTGATCTTCCGTGGCGCCTTTTGCATAGAGTGTGGTTCGTGCGGCAGCACCGGCTGTCAGTTCTCCCAACATTTTCATATCCCTGAAAAGCAGGGAGCCTGCAATCAGATAAGAATAATTGGTATAGAAGGAAATTGTGGGTTGCCGTTGGCTTTGCGCTTCGGCGGACAGACCTTTCGGAATGTAGAAGAATCCGTAGATTTTCCCTTCCTGTACGGCAATACGTGCATCACTCACATTGCTGTAATGGGCGACGACACCTGTCTGCGAAAAAGCGTCCAGATTGCGCACGATGTTGCGGGAGGTAGATGAATCATCCATATCTACCACACCTGCCGGAAGATCTTTGGGAAGTCCCGAATCCATTAAAGTAGTGAAAAATACATAGCAGAACAATGGAGCTATCACCATGCAAAAGAGATATAGCGGACGTGATACTAACCTCCGGCACTCTCTTTGCATGACCTGCCACAATGCTATATATTTTTTTTCTCTCTCTTTCATGGTTACTTATCAATGATGACAGACATACCCGGACGAAGATTTTCTATTTTCTCCAGAGGGCTGGCTTTCACTTCGAATGTTTTCAGGTCGAACTGGCCGGTTGTTTTGGTTGCCTTCCAAGCAGCGTAAGTACCTAAATCTTTCAGATAATATACTTTCAGTTTGATGGCTTTATTGTCAAGTGCAGGTACAACAGCTTCAAATTCTGTTCCCATAGTCAGGTTTTTGAGCAAGTCTTCACGTACGTTGAACGTTACCCACATATCGTTGAGTTCGGCAATATTCATAATCGGTGCGCCTGTACCTACCAGTTCGCCTACTTTGGGAAATATCTCCGATACTTCTCCCGAAGCAGGAGCGATCAGATATGTCTCCTTAATATAAGATTCAACTTCGGCAACAGCTCCTTTTGCCCGGTTAACCAGTGCTTCCGCAGCCATTTTGTCCTCACGTTCGGCTCCGTTCTTAGCCATTGTATATTGTGCTTTCGCAGCTTTCTCAGTGGCAATGGCGGCGTCACGCTGTGCAGTAACTTCGTCCAGTTTTTGTGCGGGCATTACTCCTTGTTCATAAAGGTTCTTCACCCTCTTGTATGATTTTTCGGCAATGGTAACTCCTGCCTGTGCTTTTTGCCACATTTCATAAGCAGCCTGTATCTGTTCCTGGCGGGCACCCTTGATTGCTTTTTCATTCTGCGCTTGTGCGGCAGCTTCCGCGGCACGCGCCTGTTCCATTTTGGCCACTACGTCCGGCGCTTCCAGGATAGCCAGTGTGTCACCGGCATTTATTTGTTGGCCTTCTTTCACGCGAAATTCCAATATACGTCCCGGAACTTTGCTTGAAACACGATATTCAGTAACTTCAGCCTGTCCTTGGATAATCTCAGGTCCTTTGCGAAGCATGAAAAAACCAACGACTGCAACGATTGCAATAACTCCCAGCAGGGTAAGGAATGCAAGCAGCATATTGCTGTTTTGTGATTTTGTAGTTGCCATATAATATGAGTTATTTAAGAGTTCCTAATGATTTCTTTAGATAGATTTCTGTTAATTTTACGTCTATTTGAGCGTCAATCTTTTCTGATTGGGCAGATAGCCAGGCTGTCTGGGCTTCAAGAACATTGCTGGTGGCAATGACTCCCTCTTTGAAGCCGAGTGTGGCGTAACGGAGATTTTCTTCCGCCTTTTCCATATTCTTGGTAGACATCACCAGCTTTTTACCTGCTTCATTTACTTTGAATGCAGCTTGATTGACTTGCAATTCTATTTTTTCTCTAGCGTCTTGAAGTTGGTATTGTGCGATACGTGCTTCTGATTTGGCGGCTCTGGTTTTGTAAATACCTTCTCCCCAATGCCATATAGGTATCTGTACCATGACACCCACATTCCACATTCCTTTGAATTTGTTCTCAAAACTATTGAAGACAGAAGGATTGGTGACCACGTAATTCCCCATTAGTGCAATCGAAGGAAGATGTTCGGCACGGGTTACATTTACTTTTTGCTTGTAAATCTGTGTAGCCAGTTCGAGACTGCGTATCTCCGGACGATTTGCATAAGCGGTAGACATATCGAAATGAGTATCTGTTGTGAGTAACGGAATATCTTCCATATCTTCGTCCGCTAACGTAATGGGAGAGCTAAGATCAATGCCACATAGTTGACATAACAACATTCGGGCAAGGCTTAATCCGTCTTCCACTTTCGTTAGTGTCATTTCCGCTTCATTTACTTTTACCCGTACGGATAAACCGTCCGCTTTGGTTGCTACTCCTTCGGCAATCATCTTTTCCACATCGCTGTCCAGTTGCTGCAGAAGTTTCAGATATCCTTCCGCCAGTTTCTTTTTGTTTACCAGCGAAATAACCTGCCAGTAAGCCTGGTCAGTACTCATAATTACTTCCTGCATACCGCCTTGGTGCTGCTGCTGGGCTAACTCTTCGGCGTACTTTGTTATTTTGTTGTAGGCGCGGATCTTACCACCCATATAGAGAGGTTGGGTCAGTGTGATAGCACCGGCATATACATTTCTTGTATCTGTACGGAGGGCATCTACTAATGAATTTCCTACTTGATCGAGGGCAGGTAAGGCGGCACCGAGTTCTCCGCTTAATGAAGATATTAATGGAGCAAGTTCGGGATGTGCTGTTGCAATCTGTGTAGCAGCCTGTTGTATGGGACCTGCCAGATTAGTCCCTAATCCCGAAAGCGCAGCTTTCTGATCTTTATTTAATAGAGAAAACTCTTTTTGGTTTCTCATATAGGTCCCGGTTGCCGAGAAGTTGGGCAGGTAGTTGGTAAATGCTGCTTTTCTCTCATAGTGGGCCGCATTTATCTTTTCATTGCTAATCAACAAGTCTTTATTGTTGGCAAGGGCTAATGCGCGGCAACTATCCAAGCTTAGTAAAGTTTGCCCTTTTACTATAAAAGTCATACTTAGCAGTATTGTCAGAAGAAATAGCTTTTTCATCGCATCTTGCATATTAATAAGGTGATACTTCTATTTTAATAACCCGCTTCTTATGTAATTTGTTTATTGAAGTAGTCTGTTTTTTTGAACTTGTTATCACGAACAATAATTGCATAAACAACGATGCAAAAGTATATGCTTTCTTTGAAAGCACAAAATGAATTAGCTTTTTTTAATAACGGGCTGTTGTTTGAAATATTTTCCTTCCAACAGCTAATTTGTTATTTGTTTGTTCGTTTGTGTTTCCAGTTTTATATATATTTGCAGAAAATGTTACCTGCAATCAATAATACAACACATCATGAATATTAAATGGCTTATCGGAGCGATAAGTGTGGGATTGTTTATATCCTGCGAAAATGTAAAAGAGGCACAAACTGTCAGTAACAGTTATCCGTCTGTTTTTCCTGATTATACGTTTACGGCTATACCTTATAATATAGCGCCTTTAAATTTCGAAGTGAAGGGTGCACAAGAAATACGTGCCGATTTTGCGGGTGAAGGTGTCAATCTTCTGACAGTCACGGGTAAGCATGAGGTTCGTATCCCGAAGAAAAAGTGGAAGGAAATGTTAGACAAACTGAAGGACAAAGATCTGGAAATCACAGTGTCCGTATGGAATTCGTCTTCTCCTGAAGGGGTACGATATAAACCTTTCACGGTTCGGGTTGCATCGGATGCTATTGACGAATGGATTGCTTATCGGCTGATAGAACCGGGATATGAAGGTTGGAATATGCTGGGTATTTATCAGAGGAATCTCACTTCGTTCGAAGAAAAGGAGATTGCTACTAATCGTGCGGATAAAAGTAAGTGCATGAACTGTCATTCTTTCGCTAATTATTCTCCACAACAAATGATATTTCATGTCAGGGGAGAAGGTGGTGGCACTGCTTTATGGAAAGATGGTGAATTGAGCAAACTACCGTTGGAGACAACCGGTCCCAAGAAAAGCGGAACCTATCCGATGTGGCATCCCAATGGACGATATATCGTGTTTTCTTCCAATCTCACCCGTCAGTCTTTTCTTAGTGAAGGTGAAAAGGCGCTGGAAGTGTATGATCTTCAGTCTGACTTGATTTTATATGACACTCAGACCAAGAAGGTACTGACGGATAAACGCTTTATGGACGAAGCACATTGGGAGACATTTCCTGCCTGGTCGGCAGATGGGAAATCGCTCTATTATTGTGGCGCTTTACCTAAGAATATGCCAATAGATTACCAAAATTTGCATTATAGCCTTTGCAAAGTCGATTTTGATGAGGCAACCGGAACGTTTGGCGAACGAATTGATACGATATACAATGCGGAGCGCGATGGAGGCAGTGTCTCTTTTCCGCGTTTGTCTCCCGATGGACATTATTTGCTGTACACGAAAGCGGCTTGTGCCACTTTCCCTATTTGGCACAAAGAGGCAGATTTGAAAATGCTGAGACTATCTGACGGTGAGGAACTGGACGTTGAAATTCTGAATAGTGCCGAGACTGAGAGCTATCATTCCTGGTCGTCGAACGGTCGTTGGATTTTGTTTAGTAGCCGTAGGCTAGACGGCCGCTATACAAGGCTTTTCATTGCTTGGATGGATGAAAAGGGAAACATACATAAACCTTTCCTGCTCCCTCAGTCTACTGTTGAACATAATGTGTTACGTACGAAGTCCTATAATATTCCCGAATTTATTAAGGGGGAGGTGACATTGCCACAGAAACAGCTTAATGCTTTATTCTTCCCTCAAAAATAAGATGCTATGAAGAAGATATTTTTATTTCATTTATTACTGGTCTGTCCGGTAATTTTTCTGATTTGGTATATTGTCTTTCCTAATTATCTTTGGTTACTGGAAGGAAACTCTTTTTTCTCTTTCACGCCTGATTTTGCCGGTATACAACTTTCCCTTCCTTCTGATTGGGCGCAATATGTAGGGGCTTATCTCCTACAATTCTTCCGGTTCCGTACAAGTGGAGCTTTGGTGCAAATGTTGTTTGTGCTTATTGTGTTGCTTTCAGCCGATTGTATCATCGCCCGTTTGACGCGCAATAAAGGATTGTTGTGGCTTTCATTCATTCCGGTTATCTGGTTTATGAGCGGGCAGTTTGCTGATGTGCTTTTGGTCCGTTCGATGTGGTGGTGTAGCATTTCTGCTGTGTTAGCGTTGCTTGTATGGTTGCTTACGATCCGAAGAAAGGCTCCGGTAGCATGGGGAGAACGTTATTTCTTTTCTTCTCCTTTTTTCACTTACATCGTGCCTTGTTTACTGTTGGGTTTCATCGTTTACCGTGAAGTGACCGATGAAAAGCAGAAGGAAACGGAATTCATTTCTCGCATAGACCACCTTGCTGAGAATAGAAATTGGGATGCCATTTTACAGAATGTGACTCCGGAAATGACGAAAAAGAATTCTTCTTTGTTGCGCTGGACTTTGTTGGCTCTTTCAGAAAAGGGACAGTTGCCGGAACGGATGTTTGCTTATGGAGTGACCGAACCTGCCTGTTTCTTTTATGAACGTGTAGACAAGCAATTCTGTCGTAATTTTAATATGCAGTTCTTCCGTGCTTTGGAACTGGATAACGAATTGCTTCATAATGCTTTCCAGGCAGGAATTCTTTCTCCCTACGGGAACAGTTTTCGTTCTATGAGAGCAATTGTGGACGCTTGTGTTCATCAAGGTCGCAATCGAATGCTTGCCAAGTATGTAGAAGTAATGAAACATACAAGTTGCCACACGAAACAGGCACAGTTGCTGGGTGAATACTTGGCGTCAGCCGGTGTGGAAGATAAGATTAACAGTGGAAAGAATACGTCTCCGTTTTTTATAGGTGCGCATCCTTTTCTTTCGGATATGGCACGTATGGTAGACCGTTATCCCGAAAACCGGAAAGCTGTGGATTATTTGCTTTGCGGGCTGTTGATATCAAAAGATGTGGATAAGTTCTATAAGGTATTCAGTTTGTTGTACAAGCCTTTTAGCGTCAAGCTTCCCCGTTATTACGAAGAAGCGTTGCTGGTACTGGCAACACAACATCCGGACATATTGCGTCGCTATCCGGTGGGACAGGAGGTAGTGAAGGATTTTAATTCATTTCATGCTTTGTTGAAAGGAGGAACGATGAATCAGAAAATGTTGGAAATCAATTACCGAGATTCATTTTGGTTGTTCTATTACTGTATGAAGGCAGTGAAGAAATCGGCGGAGAACTAAAAAGAGAAAGTTCCTATTCTTACCATGTGTCTTTCTACAAAGAAGACACCTTTTAAAAGAATAGGAACTTTCTTGCTTATATAAAGTTAAAGGGGATCTTTAGATTAAAGAGCACCTACTTCTTTCAAAGCAGCGTTAGTGCCGTGAACAGCTTTAGCGCTAGCAGCAAACTTAGCTTTTTCGTCTTCGTTCAGGTTCAGTTCAACGATCTTTTCGATGCCATTCTTGCCCAGGATAACAGGAACACCGATGCAAAGATCAGATTCGCCGTATTCGCCTTCCAGGAATACAGAACAAGGAACCATTTTCTTTTGGTCGTGCAGGATAGATTCAACGACGAATGCTCCTGCTGCACCCGGTGCATACCATGCAGAAGTACCCAATAACTTAGTCAGTGTAGCACCACCTACCATAGTAGCGGCAGCAACTTCTTCCAATTTTTCAGCAGAAATGAAGTTAGCTACAGGCATACCTTTATAAGTAGCGAAACGAGTCAAAGGAATCATGGTAGTATCACCGTGACCACCGATAACCATACCTTCTACTTCGTTAGCATTGCAACCGATAGCTTGAGACAAGAAATATTTGAAACGAGAGCTATCCAGTGCACCACCCATGCCGATAACACGGTTCTTCGGCAAGCCTAGAGCTTTCAATGCCAAGTAAGTCATTGTGTCCATTGGGTTAGAGATAACTACAATGATAGCGTTAGGAGAATATTTCAACAGGTTTTCTGCTACCGACTTAACGATACCAGCATTAACACCGATCAGTTCTTCACGAGTCATACCCGGTTTACGAGGAATACCTGAAGTAATCACAACAACGTCAGAGTTAGCAGTCTGAGCATAATCGTTTGTGCAGCCTACCAATGTAGAGTCGAAGCCCAGCAACTGAGCTGTCTGCATCATATCCATTGCTTTACCTTCTGATACGCCTTCTTTAACGTCCAGCATTACTACTTCGTCTGCTACTTCATTAAAAGCAAGTACATTTGCACATGTAGCACCTACGTTACCTGCGCCTACTACG
>NZ_MNQN01000043.1:0-29468 GCF_001915455.1 Bacteroides sp. 43_46
TGAGTCAGGTTTTGCAATAGATGATGTAAAACTCTCCACCGGCAATGGCGGACAAGAAATTGATTTAGGTGGCGGTAGCGAACCGGAAGAACCTGCAACAGAAATTACAATCCCAGCCATTATTGAGATGATGTCTACTGAAGGAACTGTTATTGATGCCAATGCCGATCGCTACTTTGAAGCGGTTGTACAAAATGATATTGAAAACGGGAATTATGTAAATAAGAACCTCGTTCTTGCAACAAAAAATGCTACAACAAGCGGAAATGGCGTTATGCTATACGGAAACCTTGCTGATCCAAAGGAACTTGGAGTCACAAAAGGAGACATAGTTAAAGTTACTCTTAAAAAAGGACTCGCAAAAGCTCAACTTTATAATAAACTTTATGAAGTGACTGGAGGGCAGAATGACGTTTGGGCAACTATAGAAAAAACTGGCAATAAAGCTACTATTAACCCAATTACAATCGAAGCAACTCAGTTGCTAGATTATCAAAGTATGACTGTCAAAATAGAGAATGCAAATCCTAAAGTATCAGGAGTATGGGGTGTGGCCCCAGGAACCGTCATATTTACTGCTGCAGGAACCGACTTTACTGTATTTACAAAAACAGGTGCCACTGGATTCGTAAACCAACCATTCAAGCCAGTAGATAATGGTGGAACTGTAACAGGAGTAGTTACTTTATATAATGGTAATCCCCAACTTGCACCACAAAGTTTAGATGATGTCGCAGCATTCAAATCCACAGATCCAACTATTGTTTCAGCCAATCCTAAATCAATAGACTTCCCTAATGAAGGAGGTGCTGAAGATATAGAAGTTACAGTTGTAAATTCTGGAGATAAAACATTGCAGATAAACGGATTATCAAATCCTTTATCTGCAAAGATTGAAGGGACTAAAATTACAGTTACTGCAGCAGCTAATCCAAAGAATAGTGTAGAATCACAAACTTTGAAAATATCAATAGAGGGAGGTAATGAAATAGAAGTACCCATTACAATCGCAGCTAAACCTTCCGGAAATGAGACTATTATCAATTTGGATTTAACAACAGCCGATAATTACCCAGACAATTTTCCTGTTGGTTCCAAAGAAAAGAAAACAGAAGCAGCTCTATTCAAATTTGGAGAATATGAATATACAGTCTCACCTTCCACTTCCGGAGGATATTATCAAATAGCAAATAGTGGCAAAGTTTATATCTTTTTTGGGAAAAAAGAAGCATATATTGAACTTCCTTCTATTCCAAATAAAAAATTGACTAAAGTCACACTCACAAGTCATACTGGAGCTGCTAAAGCTACTAAAGTAGGAATTACAGATACAAATAATAATATAGTAAAAGGTGGGGAGGCCATTGCTAAAGATGAAAACCATGTATTTACATACAATTTATCAGGAACAATAATAGATACTAAATATAGAATTTATATTGCAAGTGATGCCAATGCTCAGTTAGGTGGGTGGACACTTGTATATGAATAACTTATTATACGAAACCAATATTCTTGGCAAGATTATTTTAGTCTTGCCAAGAGTTAATCAAAATTCAAATGACATCACCTTCCAAATACTACGCAGCAGCAATAAAGTCCGTATTCTTTACGGTGCTGATACTGTGTGCATTTGCGTGTAGCAATAACGACGACCCGGTATCCCCGACCGAAGACGGAGAAGCATATTGGAAAATATCTTCGACCGTGAAATCAGTTTCCGGATCATCAGCAATCATTCTATCCGGTAAAACCGGTACGGAATGGCACGCAGAAGTGACCGAAGGAACAGAATGGTGTTCTTTCAGTAGTAAAGATTATAATATAACGACCAAAAGTGGACAGATAGCAGATGGACTCAATGTACTATACGTATATTATAAGACCAATTCTGGAAAAACTCAACGAAGAGCACAACTAACGTTGCGTTTTGCAGAGAATACTCAAAAGACTTTTGATCTGGTACAGCTAGCAGAATCCCAAGAGAATCTGCCGGCGTTTAACTCATGGGCCGAGCTACCTACTAAAGTAGAAAACACTAACTATCAATATGTTACTCACTATGGACTCTTAAACAATCAAACAATTCGTAACTATTCGATTTGTTTCGATAAAACTAAGAAAGCCGCTTTATGGGTAGCATATCCGATACATGACGCCTACTTAAGAAAGAATGTAGAACGTACCAATCGTTGGGCTTTCGACCCTATTGTTCCTCAAAGTTTCCAGGCAAATTGTGTAGAGCATTCTTATAAAGGTAGTTATGACCGTGGTCATCAGATAGCATCTGCCGACCGCGTGTGTACAGATGAAATGAATGCGCAGACATTCTATATGTCGAATATGACACCACAGCTTGGTTCCCTGAACCAACAGATGTGGGCGACTCTTGAAGGAAAAGTCCGCAGTTACAGTTGTAGTGATACATTGTATGTAGTGACCGGAGCTTATTTCGGTCCCGGAGCAACTACAACCACAGACGGTGTAGGTAGTTCCGTACCCGTTCCTACAAACTATTTCAAAGTACTGCTACGCACAAAAAGCGGTTCTACGAATAAAAAGGTGCAGGATTGCTCACCCAACGAATTAATATCTATTGGTTTCTGGGTAGAACAAAAAGGCTATGGAAATTCTATACCGAAAAGTATTTGCACAACAGTAGCTGATATTGAAGAAAAAACAGGTTTTACATTCTTCCCCAAAGTAGATAGTTCTGTGAAGCAACAGATGGATCTCGCTCAATGGGGAATAAAATGAGATACAAGCTTATGAAGAAACAATTATTTTGCACCATATTCTTTGTACTGCTGATTTCCGTTTGTTTTGGTCAGAAACCATACAAAGTGGTATTCTATAATCTCGAAAACTTCTTCGATACGATCAATGATCCCGAAGTTAAAGATGACGAGTTTACCCCCGAAGGACCCAAAAAATGGAATACAGCCAAGTATAATAAAAAGCTTGGCAATATCGAACGAGTATTGTTCGGTATGGCAGCTATCGACAAAGAGTATCCAATCGTTATCGGAGTATCGGAAGTAGAAAACCGGAACGTACTGGAAGACATTGTAGCTACCCCCAAGCTGGCACCGGGTAATTATCGGATCTCACATTTCGATTCACCCGAAGCCCGTGGAGTAGACGTAGCTTTCCTCTACCGTCCGGATGTATTCAAATTGGAAGGACAATATCCTGTAAAGACCGTTATTCCTTCATTGCCGGACTTCAAGACTCGCGATATCCTGACTATGTGGGGGACCATAGAAGACGAACCGTTCTTCTTTATGGTAGCTCACTGGCCCTCTCGCCTGGGAGGAAAAGATGTTTCAGAGTTCAAACGTATTGCGGTCGGACGCCAGATGCGCAGCATCGCAGACTCTGTACTGCAGGCCAACCCGGCAACTAAAATAGTGATGATGGGTGACTTCAATGATGATCCGACAGACAAAAGTATAACCGAAGGGTTAGGAGCTAAATTAAAAATGAAAGATTTGTCTGCCGGTGATTTATACGCCCCGTATGCCGATATGCTGAAAGCCGGTTACGGTACATTAGCTTACGGTGATGCGTGGAACATATTTGATAATATTGTTATATCTGAAAATCTTGCCAAAGGATCTACCGGAAAACTGAAAATACAAAAAGCTCCCGGATCAAAATTCTACGGCAATATCTTCAAACAACATTATATGATACAAAAAGAGGGACAATACAAGGGGTATCCACTACGTACCTATGTCGGAAATAATTTCCAAGGTGGATTCAGCGACCATTTCCCTGTATATATCTATATAAGCAAATAAAACTGAAATACTTATGAAAATAAAGAGTTTTCTAATCATGGTATTATCTTTGATTTCGCTGACTGTCGCTGCACAGAACGGCGGAATCAAGGGTAAAGTCGTATCACGTGCCACGCGTACGGCTATTGACGGTGTGAAAGTCACTTTAACACCGGGCAACGTCACAACGACAACTGACGAAAAAGGTAACTTCATATTTGAGAATTTGAATAAAGGTGAATATTCACTGGCTTTTGAAGCGGCAGAATATGAGCCATTGTCCATTGCGGTCCGGGTAGACAAACTGATAAGGGACATTAACAATGTAGTGTTAGTACCCGACAATCAATCTCCTACTGTGGACGATGCTATTTTTGCAGAATTTGATACGGAGACTTTGGACGATGCCCAATCATTGCCTTCATCACTGTCGGCATCCAAAGATGTATTCAACAACATCGCTTCCTACAAATTCAGCGAGATGCGTTTCAACCTTCGCGGATACGACTCACGCTATACTGATGTATACTTGAACGGTATCCTGTTCAATGATGCACTGACCGGATATTCTCCTTGGTCATTATGGAGCGGGTTAAACGACGCTACCCGTAATCAGGAAGTTACTTCAGGATTGAATATGGGAGAAATGGGTATTGGTAGCCTCGGCGGTACAACCAACATCAATACGCGTCCTTCACAAATGCGTAAAGGATTCCGTGCCAGTCTTGTAAATGGCAACTCAACATACCGTTTCCGTGGTATGGTGACGTATGCCTCAGGACTGCAAGATAATGGTTGGTCATACGCCTTCTCCGTTTCAACCCGACAGGGAGGTAACTCTTACGCTCGTGGTGTATATTACAATGCATTCGGATATTTCGCTGCCGTAGAAAAACAATTCAACGACCAACACCGTTTGGCTTTGAGCGTATTAGGTGCTCCGACAGAAAGAGGTACTCAACAAGCTGCCACTCAGGAAGTGTATGATCTAGTCGGAAACAACTATTACAACCCGAACTGGGGTTGGCAAAGCGGTAAACGCCGTAATGCACGTGTACGTAATTATCACGAGCCTATCGCTGTATTGAATTACACTTATGACATCAACGACCGTTCACAACTGAACGTGGCTACTTCCGTACGCTTCGGAGAGAACGGTTATTCGGCACTTACCTGGTATGCCGGTCCCGACCCACGCCCCGACTATTACAGATATTTGCCCAGCTACTCTAACGGGACTACTTACGGTGCCTGGTTAGATGAAGCATGGCGTGCCAATACGGATAATATCCGGCACATTAATTGGGGACAACTGTATGACATCAACCGTAATCAGGAAGAAAATGCAACGTATGGTCCGGGACACCGTTCTATCAATATGATAGAAGAACGCCATACCGACCAGTTGGACTGGAACTTCTATACACAGTTCTCTCATACGTTCCGCAATAATTCCAGAATAAACGGAGGAGTAAATTTACGCCGTAACCGTACGGAGTATTATAGCGAAGTGAAGGACCTGCTCGGTGGCGATTACTGGGTAGACATCGACAAATTTGCCGAACGTGACATGGGCGGATTAAATCCGATTCCTTATCAGAACGACATGGAATATTATGAAAAATACGGTCATGCACGTGCTGCCAAAAAAGGAGATAAATACGGATATGATTACTACGGAAATGTACTCAACGCACGCGCATGGGCTCAGTATGAAATGAGTTTCGGCAAACTGGGTGTCAACCTGGGCGGCGAGATCGGTCATGCTTCTTTATGGCGTCACGGGTTATGGAAGAAAGGTTTGTTCCTGGATGACTCTCAAGGCGACTCTAAGAAACTTAATTATCTGACTTATAAATTAAAAGCCAACTTCAGCTATAAATTCTCGGCAGCGCACTCTATCGAGGCTAATATCATGTATATGCAAGATTCGCCGGAATTTCAGTCCGCATTTGTATCACCGCGTACACGTAACGCCGTTACTCCGGGACTTTCCGCAGAAAAAGTATTCGGTGTAGACGGTTCCTATAATTTCCGTTTAGGAGAACTTAGGGCACGTGTATCCGGCTATTATACCAAGTTTATGAATCAGAACAAGGTTCTTTCTTACTATGACGACGTAGAAGCCACTTTCTCCAACTTTGCGATGAGCGGCATTGACAAACGTCATTTTGGTGTGGAGGTTGCTGCTTCTATTCCGCTCGACGCCGGATTCTATCTGAACGGTGCACTTAGCTGGGGACAATATACATACGATTCGAATCCCAACTACGTTCAGATACAGGATAATAGTGGTGAGATCAAAAACGAAGGTAAGGTATACTGGAAAAACTTCCGCGTAGAAAGTACTCCGCAGAAAGCAATGAATATCGGTTTGTCTTATCGTGGTCCCAAGAATATCTATGCTTCACTGGATTTGAATTATTACAGCAATATGTACATATCCATGAGTCCGCTGTATCGTACAGATGCGGTATTGACTCCGGGTATGACAAAAGAAGATGTTGCAGAACTCCGTAGCCAAGAGAAATTCAACTCTGCCTATGTAGTAAATGCCAGCATTGGTAAGAACTGGTTTATCAAGCGCCAGTACACTCTTGGATTCAGCCTGGAAATGAAGAATCTTCTCAACGACCAGGACATCAAGACCGGTGGTTACGAACAGGTTCGTTTGTTGAAGAACAAAGATACAAGTTACCAAACTTATCAGCCATTTGACTCCAAATATTTCTATATGTTTGGTTCGACTTACTATCTGAATCTTTATTTCCGCTTCTAATCTGTAACGAATAAAAATGAGAACTATGAGCAAATTATTAAAAATATGTATGGTTGTAGCCGCTGTACTCAGTTTTACCGGTTGCTACAATGACTTTGATGATCCTGCACCGGCTAAAGTCTGGACAGAGGCAGATTTCAACAAAGACCAAATCATTACAATCAAACAGTTGAAAGATATATATTATGCCAAATACGCTCCGGGATCAACTGCCGGACTTGGCAAATATGTAGAAATCACAGAGGATTATGTAATCCGTGGTAAAGTAATATCAAGCGACCAGGCCGGGAACGTTTATAAATCTCTTTATATCTATGACGAGACTTCCCAATCCGGCATCGAACTAAAGCTAATGGTCAGCAACTATGTGTATTATCACATGGGACAGACTATTTATGTGAAGACCAAAGGAATGGCTCTCGGCAACTACCGGTATATGATTAGTCTCGGTATGCCGCCTACGGAAGCGGATATTGAGAAAAACTATGCAAACCGCAATCTGGAAAACCAACTGTTGATAAACGAACATATCTGCCCGGGTGCTATGGGAGAACTGACGGAGAATGATGTTTTAGTTATTACTCCAAGCAACTATGAAACAGCACTCAACGACGATGCGCTGGGACGCCTGGTTCGTTTCGAAGGATTAACCTATAAAGAAGGTACATCCGGTAACAACTTCTATCCTTCCTATCTGGAGGCTATTTATGAGAATGGTAAAACCGAGGCTACATACACTAGCAAGTCTTATATATCCGAAGGATTAACACCCACGTATGCATATAGCTATAATAACCAACGTTATTATGGTTCGGCATGGTTCTCTTATGGCGGTACAACCACCGAAGATAAGGGTAACTACATTGTACGTGTAAGCGGATATTCAAACTTCGCCCTACAACCATTGCCCGAAGCCGGTGCAACGGGAGATATAACAGCCATTTATACAAAATACTCTTCCAGTTCAGGCGGTTTCATCACTTACCAGTTACTGGTGAACAGTTTTAATGACATTAATTTCTAAGTATAAGATACACATTAAACCCAAAAGGAGAAAACGATCATTGTTTTCTCCTTTTTTCATTTTATTATTCCGTACTACCGTAAGTATCTTTCTTAAAGATAGAAGAACAGCAACAACACAAAATTACAGGCAATCACTACCCCGAATCCCCCTAAAATCCAGGGACGGAGCTTACTTCCCTTCCCGGCGAAGAACAAAGCATAGAACATATTCACCATTATATTACTGATGATAGCCTGCATACTGCAAGCAGTAATAATCAGTGCGGCAACGCTACCGGTATTTTGCAACAAGTTCAAGATAAAAGGAGTAATATCACTAAAGCCGGATACAAAAGAAAGCAGATTCAATCCACCTGTACCTGCGTAGACTAACGTATAATGAGTCAGCACAGTAAAGATTACAAATAATACGGCAAAGATTAGGGCAACCTTAAATTCCAGCGGGTTACTGCTATCATCATCTTCCGGTTCGGCATCCGAATCTTTAGGACGTTTCTGCCGGGAATGAATAAACCACCCTACAGCCGCAGCTATCACCGACATAATCAGCAAGTACGGATAAATAGACTGGAAAATCTCCCGGCTAAAAATCAGTATCAGTATCATAAAACGCAGGAACATCATACTGACAGCAAACAGCATGGCGGCAACATAGTCGGTAGCTTCCTGCTCCGACGCTTTCCGACTTTTACGGGCAAGTACCGAGATCGTAGCCGTACTGCTATACAGCCCTCCGATAATGCCGGATACCAAAGTGCCTGACTCATGGAATACATATCTTTTCAGCAGATAAGACAGATACGAGATGCCGGATACCACAACCGTTGCCAGCCAAATGGAATAAGGAGTAAGATTGATATCAGGAATCAGGTTCTTGTTCGGCAACATAGGCAATATGATACCACTGATAGCAAGGAATTTCGCCAGCGTAATCATTTCATCATTCTTCATACGCTGAGCAAATTCGGTAAACGTATGTTTCAGTTCGGTCAAAAGAAGCACCGTCACAATCACCATGACGTAAAACCAGGAAGGTTGAGTGGCTACGATAGGAGCCATGCAATAGGTAATCAACGCAATAATAATGGTAGTAACACCAAAAACATGAAACTGAGACTGCTTGACGTAATAGTTCAGTCCCAACAACAATCCCAACACTGCACCGCCTCCCATAAACAGACGCATATCGGTAGGGTCGAGTATATAGAGCAGATACCCCAAGATTCCGATAAAAGTAAATGTACGGTCGGTCCCGAAAAGGGTAGTTTCACCCTCACGCTTCAAACTGATTCGGCGCTGCGAAAGCCCGATTAGTAAAGAAAACAAGGTCACCAGAACGAAAGTGACCAATTCCCGCGGCAGATAGTTGTACAACTGTTCCATATCCATACATTGCTCTTTTAGAATAGGAACAAATATACGGTTTATTTGTTAACGTTCACCACGTTTTATACGGTTTTTTCATTAGTTGGGAGTTGTAGTAACGCACATCTCCGGTCACTTCCTTACCGATGAAGTCCGGTTTCACAAAAGATTCCTCTTCCGATTCCAGTTCGACTTCCGCCACGACAAGTCCTTCATTCTCACCATAAAACTCGTCAACTTCGAATACATGCTTACCGCTTCGTACCAAGTAACGGGTCTTATCAATGATACCGGGTTCACAAAGTTTCATCAGTTCTTCCGCTTCCGCCAAAGGAAGCTCCTTCTCCCATTCATAACGGCTGGTTCCGGAAGCATTGGAAGCTCCTTTAATGGTAAGATACCCCTTATCGTCACGAATACGGACCCGTACAGTCCTCCCACGAGCACTGCTGATATACCCTTGTACAATCCGGCTATGCGAGGTTGCCAGAGATTTAAACTCACCGGAGACTAAAAACTTTCGTTCTATTTCTTGTGCCATGGCACAAAAGTAATGAAATTCCTTAAAATCTCGTCATAAACTCAATGACGATTTTATCCCGTTCCGACTCTTTAGGGATACCCGATTTCTTGTAGAAGTACTTCTCGAAGTTCAGACGGAGATCGGCAATAAAAGCCTTGGAGAGACTAAGCGTAATCCCGCCTGTCACACGGTGACGGGCATAGTCATTTATAATCAACGTTTTTGTTGTCTCGTCAATCGTACCATTGCTATGGTCCGTCATCATATCATAACGGGCCAGGAAAGATATTTTATTAAAAACCTTCTTCAGCGGCAAGTCATAATTGACAAAGCTGTTAACTGCATGAACATCTTTAAACGCATTATGCCCATACATTTTATACAGGTATTCCGCCTCAATATGGAAACGATTGTTCTGATAATAGATACCGGCATCATACATATTGATTCGTACATCTTCCGGTTTTATCATTTGAGTGCTAAGTGTCACATTCCAGTTCTTGCCGGGCAGTAACTGCGCCTTTATAGAATAATTCAGTGTTTTGTGCCATTCTTTCTGGTTTGTCAAACCGGAACCGTTGAACAGTCCACCTTCCAGAATAAACGGGAAATCTCCTTTATGTGTATAGGCAGAAGTAAGTCCGACATCACGCACATTACCCACCTGCTTGGCAATAAATGAACGGTTAGCGAAATACTGTTGGTGCGGTGAACGGTGTGCATCTATCGTGAAAGGAACACGCATCTGCCCAATTGTAAAATTCAGGTCTTTCACCGGAAAGACACGTGCGTACGCATCAAGCATTTTGATAGAGCCTTCATCGGAAAGGTCGATTTCTGCCTTATAAGCAACCAGCGGATGTACATTTCCCGAAACACTGAAACGGGCATTGCGTACCTCAAAACGGCTTTCGCCTGTTTCTGTCTGATATTCATATTTGCCCCGGATCGTTCCGTGGATTTCCGGCAGATAATCCTTTATCTCCATTGTCTGCTTATCCAGTTTCTTGCCATCTCCGGCATCATCCTTGGCCTGTCCAAAGGCTGCTGTCGTTAGCAAAAGTGTAACGACGGTTGTTGTAATTCTACTCATTTCAGTTGTTTGCTACTATATTCGCGGCAAAAGTACAACTGTGAAGATACACCGGAATGACAAACCGGCTACGGAAGAATTACAGAAAAGTTACATTGATATTACAGGGGTTACAAAAGCGTTACAAAACAAGAATTCACCACAGATCACATGATTTTCACCGTCCGGGCAGACCTTCTTTTCGTGCCCCTTGTGCAATCTATGTAATCTGTAGTGAATCAATCAACCGAAAAAGGAGAATGCAACCAACATTACCAATGCCAAAATAATTAATGAGACGAACACTATTTTGACTACCTTTTGGGCTTGTTGTTCTTCCTTCTTACTAATCGCTGTTTTTTTCTTAGCCTTACCCATAATAGTTAGTTTTAAAGTTCAACACTAACAAAGTAAGAACAAATCTTTTAACTTTCCAAAAATAACACTTGCTAATTTTGTTTTTTATGATTCCTGCGAAGAAAACTCCATCAGGTAAGCCTTGATAAAGCCATCGATCTTACCGTCCATTACTCCGTTCACATCCGAAGTCTGATAGTTGGTACGATGATCCTTTACACGGCGGTCATCAAATACATAGCTTCGGATTTGCGACCCCCATTCAATCTTCATCTTACCGGCTTCCACCTTTGCCTGTTCCGCCATACGATGCTGCAATTCCTTATCATACAAGATAGAGCGTAACTGACGCATTGCATTTTCACGGTTCTTCGGCTGGTCGCGGGTTTCGGTATTCTCAATCAGGATTTCCTCTTCTTCGCCCGTATAAGGGTCTTTATACTGATAACGCAAACGGACACCGGATTCTACCTTGTTCACATTCTGACCACCGGCACCACCGCTTCGGAATGTATCCCAGGAAATACGTGCTGTTTCTATATTCACCTCGATACTGTCGTCTACCAGCGGAGTCACAAATACGGAAGCAAAAGAAGTCATACGCTTACCTTGTGCATTGTACGGAGAGACACGAACCAACCGATGCACGCCGTTCTCACCTTTCAGATAACCGTAAGCAAAATCTCCTTCGATATTGATCGTACAAGTTTTGATTCCCGCCTCATCACCTTCCTGAAGGTTGGCAATCGTAGCCTTATAACCATTTGTCTCGGCATAGCGCAGATACATACGCATCAACATGGATGCCCAGTCCTGACTTTCCGTACCACCGGCACCGGAATTGATTTTCAACACACAATCCATCTGGTCGGCTTCGTCACGAAGCATATTCTTGAGTTCAAGTGCTTCCACCGCCTCACTGGCTTTCGCATAAGCGGCATCTACATCTTCCTCTGTCACCAGTTCTTCTTTATAGAAATCAAATGCCAGTTCCAGCTCGTCTGCCAGTGTCTTCACCTCATTATAACCGCTAATCCACTTCTGCAGATCCTTTACCAACTTCATTTGAGCTTCCGCCCGTTTCTGGTCGTCCCAGAATCCCGGAGCTTGTGTCCTTAATTGTTCTTCTTCGACTTGAATTTTCTTCCCGTCGATGTCAAAGATACCTCCTCAGCGCATCTGTGCGCTCTTTCACGTCTTTAAGTTGTTCAATAGTAATCATCTGATTTACAATTTTATTAGTTATATTTTTTCAAATCCGGTGACAAAGATACGAAAAAGCCTGCTTACTCCTCATACATCTTTTCAATCAACTCGCTATAATTCTGCGCTACAACCGCCCGTTTCAATTTCAGCGTGTTGGTCAGTTCGCCACGTTCCATGCTGAATGGTTCGGGAAGCAGAGTGAAGCGCTTGATTTGCTCGTAATGAGCAAACTGCTGTTGCAACGTTTCTATCCGGGCACGGAAAAGACCGACAATCTTCGGATGTTGCAGCAGTTCGGCCATATCTTTATACTCAATGCCTTTCTCCTTAGCATATTCCTTCACGTATCCATACACAGGAACAATAAGGGCAGAAACAAACTTACGCTGATCGGCAATAATAGCAATCTGATCGATATAACGGTCAATCACCAGTTTTGTTTCCAACGCTTGCGGAGCGATATATTTGCCGTTCGATGTTTTGAACAGGTCTTTGATACGTTCCGTCAGGAAAAGCTGTCCATTCTTAAAGTAACCTGCATCCCCCGTGTGGAACCATCCGTCGGGGTCAATAGCGGCAGCAGTGGCTTCCGCTTTCTTATAATATCCTTTCGTGATCGTCTTGCCACGAAGCAGTATTTCATTGTCTTCGCCTATCTTCACTTCAACTCCCGGCAGTACGACACCCACCGAACCGATGTCATAGCCCACCGGCAACGTACAGGATACAGTAGCCGTAGATTCCGTCAAGCCGTATCCAACCACCATATTGATGCCTACCGAATGAACAAATTCATTGATCTCATCGGGAACGGCAGCACCGGCAGTCGGGAAAAAGTTTCCATTCTCAATGCCGATCGTCTTCTTCAGTAAAGAATAGATCGTTTTTTCGTAGAACTTATATTTCAGCTGATTCATCACCGGAGGTGTTTTCCCCCGGCGCAGATAATCCAGATTATGGATTCTACCCACTTTGATAGCATCCAGCATCAACGCCTTCTTTAAACCGGTTGTCTCATTGATCTTCTCCTGTACGCCTGCATATACCTTTTCCCAGAAACGGGGAACACTGCACATCAACGTCGGCCGGATCTCCTTGATAGTCGTCTGAATATCTGCCGGACGAAGATTGATACAAATCTGCACGCCTTTATGAATACAAAGGTAACACCACGCTTTCTCGAATACGTGCGTCAGTGGGAGGAAGTTCATGGATACATCCTTATCCGACATTGTCGTCAGGCGGTCGTCATGTGTATGGAACTGTTCCAGATAGCAGGAATGATGCAGCATGACTCCTTTCGGTTCGCCCGTTGTTCCGGACGTATAAAGGATATTCGCCAAATCATCGTAAGAAGCGCGTTCCGTACGTGCTTCCACCGTATCATTATGCGGGAGTCCCTCCCCCATTGCCATAAATTCATCAAAGTAGATAGAAGATACATCACGAGGGTCTTTCACCACCGAACGGTCAAAGATAATCAGTTGTTGCAGGGAAGAACAGAAACCGAAAATGCTGAAAGCAGCATCATATTGAAACTGTTCCCCCACAAAAAGGTAACGAATCTGCGCATCATTGATGATGTATTGCGCTTGCGCAGGCGAACTGGTCGCATAAAACGGAATGGTAACAGCGCGATTGGCAAATGCACCAAAGTCAACATAGAACCATTCGGGCTTATTCTGTGAAAATATACCGATATTCTCTTGTTCTTCCACTCCCAACGCCACGAAAGCATTAGCTGCTTGTCGTACAGTTCCCGAGAACTGATTCCACGAAATAGGAATCCATTGAGCTGTCTCATAGTCGCGGTATTTTAAGGCTACCTTGTCGCCATATTTTTCGGCCTGACGATGGACCAGGACAGATAAATGATGATAAGTCATACTCTTTGTATTAGTAAATATGGTACAAAGGTATTAGTTTTATCTCATTTAGACAAAATTAGTCAGAAGTTTTACAATGGGTATTGAAAATCAGTGTTTTGTTTGAGAATAGAACCAGTTTTAACCCTAAAAACTAACCATAATTATTAATCATAAAAATACACTAGTATCCCATTAAAACTAGGACGAATTAGAATTAAATAAATTTGGTCCATTTGGTCTGAACCGTTCCTTGTCATTTTGAAATTTAGTTTTATCAGTCAAAGAAATACTCAATATCTGAAACACACTACTTTTGCGTTGCAATTCAAACATTATATTATTGCTTAATTACTTTTACACAAAAAAGTCGTTTTACGCAATTATTTCAAATAAAATCAATAAATCAGTACTTATACACTGATTATTAGCCGTTTAGTTTTAAAAAAGTATTGAAAGCTTTCTTTTTTTGAATGTTTTCTTATGAAAAGGTTGTCGATAAATTATTTAATAATTAATTTTGTTGGAGGGTTTTATATTTTACTTGTTAATCTAAATGGATACACATGATGATTATCACACGAATGGAAGATAAAGTTCTTCGTTTTAAAAAGTTTTTTGATCTGAATTTTCCCAAAGTAAAAACTTTCGCATGGCAATTATTAAAATCAGAAGAAGATGCAGAAGATATTGCTCAGGATATTTTCGTTAAGTTATGGGAGAAACCGGATTTATGGTTAGAACGTGAAAAATTGGACAGTTATTTATATACAGTTGTACGAAACCATATCTATAATTTCTTGAAACACAAGGCTGTTGAATATGACTACTTGGATGTTGCAGCAGAAAAAATGCAAATGGCGGAACGGGGATTGCCTACGCCGGATGATGAATTTTGCGCTCATGAACTTGAACTTTTTGTTCAGATGGCTCTTGAACGTATGCCGGAACAGCGCAGGCGTATTTTTTTAATGAGCAGGGAAGAGGGAATGACCTCACCGGAAATTGCAGCGAAATTGAATATTTCGGTTCGTACAGTTGAACAACATATCTATAAAGCCCTTCAAGATCTAAAAAAAATCGTTTTATTTTTATTTTTTTTCTATCTAGACTAAGTATGTATGCCCGGCAAGTTGTCTCTTATATGTAACACTTGAGTTGGTTTAGATGAAAAATAAATTAGAAAAACAGCTACGTTCTTTTATTGACTTTGATTATTCAAAGCGAACGATCGACAGGTTTCATCGTTGGATGATTAGTTCTGATTCTGCCGAAGAGAAAGAGACAGCACTTCGTAATCTATGGTTCAAGACAAAAGGAAAGGCTGAGCACGATATGGAGTATTCGTTTCGGCAGGTATTGGATAAAATCGGAATTGAATACACTCCAATGGTTACAGATGTAAATCGCTGGAATTTGTGGAAATCTGTTGCGGCAGCTGCTGTTATTGTCGTTCTATCTGTGACAGCTACTTTGTGGATAAGCTACAATCATTTTGACAGAGACAACATTGCAATGGTGGAACATTATGTGAATAATGGAACCAGAGAGACAATCAGCCTGCCGGACGGGACTACCGTACATCTGAACTCCGGTTCACACGTGTTTTATCCTGAAAATCTCGAGGGCAAAACCCGAACGATTTATTTGATAGGAGAGGCTGAGTTTAAGGTAGCAAGAAATCCGAAGAAACCTTTCATCGTGCGATCATCAAACATGGCGATAACTGCTTTGGGAACAGAGTTTAATGTGAAAGCTTATCCGGAAGAAGATGTAATAACTGCTTCTTTGATCGAAGGAAAAGTACGAGTAGATTGTAATGATACGATTAGTTATGTTTTAACTCCCGGTTATCAGGTTGTGTATAACAAATGTACGGATGACTGCCAAATGCTGACTGCAAACATGAAAGATGTGACGGCATGGATGCGGGGAGAACTTGTGTTCGATAAGGTTACTCTCACCGAAATTGTGCGGACGTTGGAACGTCATTATGGAATCACATTCCATATCTCAACAAAGAAATCCAATCAAGATCGTTATAATTTTGTTTTTAGAAAAGATGCCACTTTAGAAGAAACATTGGAAGTGATGAAGGTTGTCATTGGTCAATTCGATTATCGATTGGAAGACAGTATCTGCTATATTATCTGGTAGAGAAAAACAATAAATATTTTTTTGTTAAACTTAAAATCTAATATGCTTATGTAGAAAAATATCCGGAAGAGGCTCCACCCTCTCCGGATATGAAATAATTTTTAGCCTTAAAACAAATAAGCAACTTGTTGCTTATTTAAGAAATGAGAAAAAATACATGATTTAAAACTAAAAACGTCGTAAAGATATGAATTTATATCTGGAAAACACTGGAAAAGGTATATTAATAACTTTTCTACTATTAATCGGGTCAATGCTTTATGCCCAAAACAATAGTAAAATAACAATAAAAAAGAAGAATATCTCATTGCAAACAGCTTTAGCGGATATTAGGGAACAGACCAAGATGTCTGTATCTTACAACAGTTCCCAACTACCTAAAACAAGAATATCTTTAGATATAAACAACCAGTCTTTGGATCAGGCACTGAAAACTATTCTTGCCGGAACAGGGTTCACATATACCGTAAAAGATACTTATATAATGATTATTCCGGAGCAGACTGCTAAAAAATCTAAAAGCAGAAATGTGGTGGGTAATGTAGTGGATGGAAAAGGTGCTCCGCTAATTGGAGTTACTGTGGTCGAAAAAGGGACCGGCAACGGAACTGTAACCAATATGGAAGGTAACTATCATATCACTACACAAGGTGCCACACCTGTATTGGTATTTTCCTATATCGGTTATCAGTCAAAGGAGATAGTTGTAAAAGAAAATACTATTAACATTGTATTGGAAGATGAATCTCAGGCACTAGACGAAGTGGTTGTTACGGCTTTAGGTATCAAGCGTGCTGAAAAAGCACTTTCCTATAACGTACAGACTGTAAGCAATTCCGAACTAACCGTGGCTAAGGACGCTAATTTCATGAACAGTTTAAACGGTAAGGTCGCTGGTGTCAACATCCAGAAGAGTTCCTCTGGTGTGGGCGGTGCTACACGTGTCATCATGCGTGGTTCCAAATCTATCGTCGGAAACAACAATGCTTTATATGTAGTTGATGGTATGCCCATCGGAAACCCTTCACGGGGTGTCATCCAAACAGAATATGGTGCAGTGGCCGGTAGTGAAAGTATCTCCGACTTTAACCCCGATGACATTGAAAGTATCTCTGTGCTGACAGGTCCTTCAGCAGCAGCTCTTTATGGTGCAGCTGCAGCCAACGGTGTGATTCTGATCAACACCAAGAAAGGTAGTGAGGGAAAGATGAAAATTAACTTTTCATCCAATACAGAATTCTCTAAACCGATGATATCACCGGAGTTCCAAAATAGCTATGGCAACCGAGATAATTCCTATCGTAGTTGGGGAGAGAAACTAGCTACACCTTCTTCATTTGATCCCATGGACTTTTTCAAAACTGGTATGAATACCATTAACTCGCTGAACATTTCTTCGGGCACGAAAACTAACCAAACGTTCATCTCTTTGGCTTCTACCAACTCCAAGGGTGTCATTAAGAACAATGAATATTACCGTTACAACTTCTCTTTCAGAAATACTGCGCTAATGTTGGATGACAAGTTACACGTAGATTTGGGGGCTAGTTATGTCATTCAGGCTGAGCAGAACATGATTTCAGGCGGACGTTACTTCAACCCGTTATTTCCGCTCTATCTGTTTCCCCGTGGCGAGGACTTCGAAAATGTGAAAATATTCGAGCGTTATAACGAAGAACGTCGTTTCCCCACCCAGAACTGGGAATATGGCGATCAGGGACTTTCCTTTGAAAATCCTTATTGGATTATCAACCGCGAAATGTTTCCCACCAAGAAAAGCCGTTACATGCTTCATGCCAGAGTACAATATGACATATTCGACTGGTTGAATATTGCTGGACGTGTGCGCCTGGATAAGACTCACTCTACCGAAGAACGTAAACTTCATGCTTCTACACTCGAGCTTTATACAGGTTCTTCCAAGGGTAGTTACACGAATAAAGAGGAGTTCTACACTCAAACCTATGCTGACGTGATGGCTAATATTAACAAACGGTTCGGTACAGACTTTTCACTGACGGCCAACGTGGGCGGTAGCTTTGAAGATCATTATACACGTAGTATTGATGTAGGCGGCAAACTGATGACGGTGCCCAATCTCTTCTCGCTGGCCAATGTGGAACCCGCTTCAGGTAAAAGAGACCAAGGATACCTGCGTACACGCAACGTTGCCTTCTTTGCCAGTGCGGAGCTAGGTTGGAAAAACATGCTCTATTTGTCTGCTACAGGACGCTGCGACTGGGCCTCTCAATTGGTCAGCAATGGAGATACTCCCTGCATCTTCTACCCATCCATCGGTCTGTCAGGTATCATTAGCGAAATGGTGAAACTGCCTGAATTTATTTCTTATTTAAAGTTACGTACATCCTATACAGAGGTAGGATCGCCTATTACGCAGACGGGTATCACTCCCGGTACGGTGACCGACCCAATGTCGGGCGGCGTTATTAATCCGATTTCCACGTATCCGTATCCCGATTTCAAGCCGGAACGAACCAAATCCTATGAAGTAGGTATCAATGCCCGTTTTTTGAACGGACGAATTTCTTTTGACGGAACTTTCTACCAATCCAATACGTATAACCAGACTTTTCTTTCGGTCATGTCTCCTGCAACCGGTTATTCAGGTTTCTATGTTCAGGCTGGTAACGTGCGCAACCGAGGTGTGGAAATGACATTGGGCTACAACGATACGTTTGGCAAGGTGAACTACTCTACCCATTTGACTTATACAGCCAACCAAAACAAGATCGTAGAAATGGTACACGATTATCGCAATCCTATCGACAACTCACTGGTAAATATAACTGAATTGACTTTGAAGGAAGCTGGTGATGTATACCTGCGTGAAGGCTATTCCATGTCCGATGTCTTTACTACAGGCATTTTACAGCGTGGCAGAGACGGCAAGCTCGTTGAAGAAGGAAACGGTTATCAGGTTGACCGCAGCCAACGTATCCGTTTGGGATCGGCCGATCCTGACTTCACCATGGGATGGCGTCATGACATCAACTACAAGAATATCTCACTGGGGTTGATGATTACCGGACGTTTTGGAGGTATCGTCACATCGCAGACACAGGCATTCATGGATGTATTCGGTGTGTCCAAAGTATCAGCCGAGGCTCGCGACAACGGCGGTGTGATGTTGGACGGACACCGATATGATGCCGAACGCTATTACAATACTGTGGGTGGACAAGGGCTGATGAGTTACTACACCTACGATGCCACCAACGTCCGTCTGCAAGAACTTTCGTTGACCTATTCGCTGCCGAAGAAATGGTTGGGTGATGTTTTCAACAATGCCACTATCTCCTTCGTGGGACGTAATCTCTTCATGTTCTACCGTAAGGCTCCGTTCGACCCCGACATGAACGGTTCTACAGGTACGTATAACCGCAGCGATTTTTTCATGGCTCCCAGCTTAAGGAACTTAGGATTTAGTATTAAGTTTAGCTTGTAACAATTAATATATTCAATTTATGAAAATACAGATAAAAAAGATAGTGGGGGTACTATTGGCATGTGCAGGGATCATGACAAGCACCTCATGCGCGGATTTTGAAGAGATAAATAAAAACCCGTATCTTCCTGACAAAGACATGGAGCAGAAAGACGGTGTGCTTAACGGTGCCTATATGCCGAATTTAGAAAAACATATTATTCCCGTACCGCTCAAAACTGATAACACAGACTTGACCAACGCTTATCAGATTTCCATCAACCTGTGCGGTGACTCGTGGATAGGGTATTTCTCGCCACGTGACAACAAATGGAACGAGGCGTCCAACACCACTACGTTCTTCTTTTCGGAAGGCTGGGTGAACTTGATGTATGAGTATGCTATCACCAACATCTTTGCTCCCTGGATCCAACTGAAGAATATCAACATGAGTGGCGAAAACCCCAATAAAGAGATGTACGCTATTGCACAGATATCTAAGATTATGGGACTGCATCGTTCTACTGACAAGTTTGGCCCCATCCCTTACAAACAGGTGGGAAACGGTTCGTTCACTGTGGAATATGATTCTCAGGAATCGGTGTATCGCTCGTTCTTTGAAGAACTGGACGAAGCTGTCACCGTCCTGTACGACTTTTATATGAAAGCCAACAATACCGTCCCCATGGCTTCGGACGTAGTGTATGAGGGCGACGTGACCAAGTGGATACGTTTGGCCAACTCACTGATGTTGCGACTTGCTATCCGTGTACGCTATGCTGATGAGGTATTGGCACGCACATACGCTGAAAAGGCTATCAAGAACCCAATTGGCGTAATGGAAAGCATAGACGATATGGCAAAAATGAATAGAGGAGCTAATTTGCAGACAAAACATCCGATGTACCAGATTGCAGACCCGGGTCAGTACAACGATAGTCGCATGGGAGCCACTATTCAATGTTATATGAAAGGATATGCAGACCCGCGTATCTCCAAATATTTTCAGGATCAAGGAAAGAACGCTATACGTGCCGGCTTACCGGTTACTCAAAAAGTGTATGACGGAGCGTCATTGCCCAACATTTCGGAAGACGATCCTGTGTATTGGATGAGGGCTTCAGAAGTAGACTTTCTGCGGGCAGAAGGTGCCTTAGCAGGTTTCGATATGGGGGGCGGAACTCCTCAACAATACTATGAATCGGGCATTCGGAAATCTTTTGCCGAATGTGGCGCAAGTATTGGCTCTTACCTGAACAGTACCACTCCTCCGCTGGCCTTTACAGATCCGGTGAATGCGGCCTACAACTATGCAGCGCCCAGTATCATTACCGTGAAGTGGAATGAGGCGGATGATGTAGAGAAAAAATTGGAACGTATTATTACACAAAAGTATCTGGCCCTCTTCCCCGACGGTCAAGAAGCATGGAGCGAATGGAGACGTACAGGATACCCGCGCCAGATTCCTCCGGTGAACAACTTCACTAACTCTGACGTGAAGAAAAGTGACGGTCACAAGGATGGCGTACGCCGTATTCCATATCCGCGCAATGAATACGAACACAACGGCGAAAACCTTCAAAAAGCCATCCAACAATATTTGGGAGGCATAGATAAGGCTTCCGTAAATGTATGGTGGGACAAAAAAGAAAAAAAGTAACTCTTAAACGATACAGAAATGATGAATAACATAAAAAAATGCTTCGTTTTATCACTCATGGCAAGTTTCATGTTTTCATGTACTGACATTGAAACTATCGACTTGGAAAAAGAAGCCGTGAAAGATCTGTATGAGAATCGTGATAAAGATAAATGGGCTGAGGAAGATGCCCAGAAACAACAGAATTATGAGGACTCTGTACGCATAGCCGAGGAGAACAAACGCCTCTATGAACTCTACCTTGCAGATTTAAGGGAGTACAAAGAAACCAAGCATCCGGTGATGTTCGGCTGGTTCAACGCATGGAGTGCTGAAACTCCGGGCGAATACTCCAATCTGACGTTGATTCCCGACAGTATGGATATCGTTTCTATTTGGGGAAATTGTTTCAACATTAATGAAAAACGTCTGAAACAGATGAGAGAGGTGCAGAGTAAAGGTACCAAGGTCATTGTGGGTTGGATCGTAGAAAACGTGGGTAACGGACTTAGTAATATTCCTGAAGGCGGATGGTCTGATGACCCGACAACAGGTATCAAGCAATACGCACAAGCCATTTTGGACTCCATCGCCAAGTATGGATACGACGGCTTCGATATTGACTATGAACCTTCCTATGCCTCTCCTTTCAAACCAGGCAATCACTGTGGCGACTGGACAAACGACTGGACAGACTACAGGCCTATCATCTCTTGCAGCTCGTATGACAATAAAGAATATGAAAATCTTTTCTTTCAAACATTACGCAATGGTTTGGACAAATTAGAAGCCAAAGACGGCAAGAAGAAGATTCTGAACATCAATGGCTCAATCCACTATCTATCCCCGGAAATGGCACCTCTCTTCTCCTACTTTGTGGCACAATCCTATAATGGTAGTTATAGTGGATGGACATCCAGAATAACCAACCGTTTGGGGAATGATGTGAAAGACCAGATTATCTATACAGAGACATTCGAAAGCGGACAAGCCAACCGGATAAGTTTTGAAAATTATGCAAACTTTGTTGTTAACAACCTCAACCGGGAAGCTGGTGGTATCGGTGCTTATCACATTAATGCAGATTCATTTGACAAAAACGAATATCGTTATGTACGAAATGCAATTTCCATCATGAATCCTCCTATCAAGTAATATAATCACTTTATAAACCAAAAATAATATGAAGAAACATATAGCATTATTATTCCTGTCCTTAGGCTTTTTCACCGCTTGCGACATGGTCAGTGGTGAAGGAGAAGGTGCTGACAATGCGGTCTACATGGGTAACACCAACAGTAGCGGAGTAATCTCGATGGTGGTAAGCAACGATAAAGGTGGCAGTTCTGTAATCACTCCCCGATTAGCCAACATTACCGACCAGCCAGTGGAAATAACGGTAGAAGTGGACAAACAACTGTTGGAGGAGTATAACACCAAAGCCGGTCTGACGCTGGAACCTATGGCAATAGAAGACTTTGTATTCATCACCAAGGACAAGAAAGAAACACACGGAAAAGCTGTGGTGACTATTGAACCCGGACAGTACAACGCCAGCGTGGAGATAAAGATCCCCCAAATAGATGAAACCAAGTATCCCTACAGTAAGCGTTTTGCTATTCCGGTATCCATCACTAGCTCTTCCAAATATAAGATACTGAGCTCGCCGGACTTTACTATCATCCGTCTGAGCCGCGAGCTGGTTACTTCCGTCGGACAATTCTCACGTGCAGGAAGTATCGCACTGGTACCCAATGCAGAGCTGAGAAAGCCTATGGATAATTGGACCATGCAGGTGAGTATGCTTTACCCGAGAATGACTAATAGTAATCAAACCGTCATGTCGATCCAATCCGGTACGGGCGATTTTTATACCCGTATCACCAACGACAAAGGTATCCAGATCAAGAACGGACGCGATGGAGATGATACTTGGACCAACAAGCCCTTATCTAACGGGAAATGGCTGAACATCAGCCTTGTTCACAGGAATGCTTCCAGTATCTCGGTTTATGTGAACGGAGAATTACAGAAGACGTTCGAAACCTCGCCTATCTATTTTTCGGACATGAAGAAGTGCTGTCTATTTATAGGCAACACTCAATATACTAATGTTTATATTCGCGAAGCACGCATGTGGAACAGGGCATTGACCGACGGAGAAATCATAGATAAGGAATATTTGCCTCAAGATCCAACAGATCCCAACCTGATTATGTACATGCCTTTCAACACTGTAGAGAACAATGAAATGAAAGAACTGACTGGCAATTGGGAAATCTCAGACTTTCGCACATTGGGTATATGGGATGAAGATCCTCCCAAAATATCATATGTAGAGAATGTACAATTCCCGGCCGAAGACCTGATAATTGTAGAATAGCTCTCCTGTTCGTGTAACAAATTAAAATCGAAACAAATGAAAAAAATAATTCAATTGCTGTATATACTGTTTGCCGTAGCTGCCTTTTCGGCTTGTAGCGATGACAATCAGGGAGAAGTGGTAAGCCAGGACTTGTCTTATCAGCTCGATGCAAACTATGTATTTGTAGATATTCCGGAAAAGTTTCTGTTTGATCCTTCCAACATTTTATATCTGGAAGGTAAGACCGTGATGAAACTGAATGCCAAGAGCGATGGAAAACAGACTACGATAACCGAAGGAACCGAGTTCACCTTTAATGTAAAATTGAAAAAGGCTTTGAACCAAAATGTCAAAGTGCGTCTCAAAAAGAACCTCGACTTGTTGGAAGGACATACTTTGACAGAGTTTCCGGACGAGGCATTCGAATTGAATGATGCCATCATAACTGCCGGAAGTAGAGAGGGGACAATTACTCTTAATATCACTAATCCAGATATATTGAACAAACTACCGGGATACGTTCTTCCACTTCGCTTGGAATTTGTAGATGCAGTCAGTGGAGTGAAAATATCGAAACAGAGCTACAACGTGTTAATAGAGATAAATCTCAAATTGGAGAAAGACAATATTGATCCTTCTAATGATGAGATTACTGGAGAGTATTTCAATAACAACGTTGTTTTTGAATCAAATAAAAGCGATGGTTTGGAATTTCTGTATGATGGAAAAAACTCTGGCAATACGTGGTACCCTAATAAGATTACTTTCCTGACGATGACTTTCCCGGAGCTCACAAGAATACTGGGTGTCAGAATCAACTTTGACACCGGTTACTACAGTCTTGGAAGTTTGAACGTGTATGCAGACGAAGGTAACGGATTCATTTCATATGGCAAACTCACCAGAAATGCTAATGGCACCATATATCTGAAGTTCAAGGAACCCGCTGACATACGTGCTCTCAAGTTTGATGGAATGTTGACCACTAGCGGTGGTACAGGACCGGACATCTACGAAATCACATTCATCAAATAGTGTGAATTGACAGAAAGAATGCAAATTACACAAAAAATTATTCTGAGACTGTCAACAGTACATCCATTAATGTAATTTGCGTAATTTGTGTTCTTTCTTTTTATTATTGCTTACCTGTTTATACCTAACTATATGTTTAACATACTATCTAATATTACTCTACGAAATATTACCACTGCCGGAGTGGTTCTCACAGTTGTGATATACCTTTGTACATCTTGTAGGAACAACCATGCCGAAGTGGAACGCATAATCCGCAATCATCTTGAACCCACCAAAGAGCTATATGCTCTCGCCCTACAGACGGGCGAAGTTACCCTGCCTCTTGGCGGCAAATATCCGCATGTTACCTATCCAGTTCCGGGAGGTACGGAAACCCCTATCAGCAATGTATGGATTGTAAATGGCAACTATATGGGCAAAACATACGAATGCCACGGATGCGACTCGTGCATGAAGTGCTATCAAGATGCCGGGCTGATAACATATAACATCGTTCGTAGAGACAGTACTTCAGTTAGGAGCACCGTATGCCTCACAGAAAAAGGAAAACAATACTTAATCGAACGACATATTTCCGGATTTCACCCTATTATCAATGCCTGGCGCCGAAGAGAGCAACTGGAAGTAGTACTGGTGGCCAAAGAAAAGTTTGACTTGGAGATACACCCCTCGGACACTACGGAAATCTATCATTGTAAGGTACACCGAAAACTCGAAATTACTCCCTTCATCGAAGCATTGGGTGCTACCGGCAAAGAGAACCAACCGGATTATGTGCGCAAACTTCGTGTAGACCTTAATAACAAAGAGTACCCTATGGTAACTTACATCGAAATGGAGCCATAAAAAATATTTTCTATTTCTCAAACAAAACACAGTTTTTCAATACTCATATTAAAACTTTTGGGCAATTTTGTCTAAATGAAATAAATATCTTATGTAAAGCTTTACACAAATTTTCCAAATGGATAAAACAAAGCTTGCGTACCCAATCGTTTTTCGGAACAACAGAGAATATTGTATATACACAGATATGAATTGCGGTCTGTGACTACTTGCTACTTATCATCATTAGTATCCACTAATAGGACATCTACTAAAACCCTCCTGTTTTATTAGGGCACTAATATTATCCCACCATTATAATCAAGTAAAATAATGATTTTTCATAATCATCTGATAATCAATGTACATCACAAATATATTAGTTTTATTTGAAACTATTGTTCAAAACGACTATCTTTGTGCAAAGATTAAGATATAGATAAAAGATTTGACTATGAAATATGATATTTCCTATATGACAACAGAGGCTGTAAGCCTGCTTAAATCACTGATTAGCATCCCTTCCATCAGCCGGGAAGAAACCCAAGCTGCGGATTTTCTGCAAAACTATATTGAAATGGCAGGTATGCAGACCGGACGCAAGGGAAATAATGTGTGGTGCCTCAGTCCGATGTTCGATTTGAAAAAGCCCACTATCCTGCTTAACTCTCACATTGACACTGTAAAACCTGTCAACGGTTGGAGAAAGGATCCGTTCACTCCCCGCGAAGAAAATGGCAAATTGTACGGGCTGGGCAGCAACGATGCCGGTGCCAGCGTTGTTTCGTTATTACAGGTGTTCCTGCAACTATGTCGCACTTCGCAGAAATACAACCTCATCTATCTTGCCTCGTGCGAAGAAGAAGTTTCAGGTAAGGACGGAATTGAAAGTGTATTGCCGGGACTTCCTCCTGTCTCATTCGCCATAGTGGGCGAACCGACGGAGATGCAGCCCGCCATTGCCGAAAAAGGCTTAATGGTGTTAGACGTCACTGCAACAGGTAAAGCCGGACACGCGGCACGCAATGAGGGAGACAATGCTATCTACAAAGTATTGGATGACATCGCCTGGTTCCGTGACTATCGTTTTGAAAAGGAATCTCCGCTACTAGGTCCGGTGAAGATGAGCGTCACGGTGATTAATGCAGGTACTCAACACAATGTCATTCCCGACAAATGTTCTTTCGTCGTCGACATCCGGAGCAACGAACTTTACTCAAACGAAGAACTGTTTGTGGAAATCAAGAAACATATTTCCTGTGACGCCAAAGCGCGTTCATACCGCCTCAACTCTTCACAAATTGATGAAAAACATCCGTTTGTTCAGAAAGCAGTAAAGCTTGGCCGTGTTCCTTTCGGTTCTCCAACTCTGTCTGATCAGGCATTAATGTCCTTCCCTTCGGTAAAGATCGGTCCGGGACGCTCTTCACGTTCGCATACAGCAGAGGAATATATCATGCTGAAAGAGATCGAAGAAGCTGTCGGAATTTATCTGGAGTTATTGGATGGGCTTCTGATTTAGTTACATCAATGTATATACAAATTACTTTCTATAAAAATATCCTATCGGGCGTATTCAATCTCGCATATAAAGAAGAAAAAAGCGAACGTTTCTTGCACAAACGTGTTCCATGTTATTAATAAACTTTTGAGGGGTTTATTAATAACGGTATCTAAGTTTATTATAAACTCTCAAATCCAAGAGAAAGGTTATTCCTGTGATTTTTAACAACAAAAAAGGCTGCAAACCCTACAAAGATTCGCAGCCTTTAGTTTATACCAAGGTTCTTACAGCTTAACTACTGTAAGGAGTTTCTATTCCACTGTTGCAATATTGCACTATTTTCTTTTCCATTCTTCTTTAGTTCCGTTCTTTACTCATCACTATTCTCCTACAAATATACAAAATAAAAAGAGCTTTTCCAAAAGTATCCGGTCCAATAAAAGAACATACCCCACCGTCTGTCTACCTTTCTCTTTTATCCAAACAAGACTAGAATTAATTAAAGTAAAGATTATGAGCAAAATAGCAGTATATCACCCCTCTTCTATTTTGTCCCCCGAAAAAATTGGAAAATATAAAAAAGAACCGTACATTTGTCTCAATATCAAATACCAATAAACACAATGAAAACATCAATACTATTAAAAACAACGGCCTCTAAAACACAAATCAATACCATTTTCAACTAATAAAAATAGAATTATGAAAAAAAGAATTTTATTATTATGCGTATTTTGCATCACTCTAGGTTTCACCTACGCACAAACTTCCGATCGGCATATTACAAACAAGGTTACTGTTGCTGTCCGTACATACGAAACGGAAACGATTGCCCTTATTAAAGCTGATAATCTGAAAAAAGCATGGAAGGCATCATATATCCATGTAATTTCAGTAAATCCCCAGACCAATCTTAAAGCCTTTATGCGACTGGAAAAGCTATTGACAGAGGATCCCATGTTACATAACCCGGAAAATACATTGATAATCTGTAATGATGAAAATGAAGAATTTGTAAAAGAAGCCGCAACAGGATATAATATCGTGAAATTGCCAGCATTAGGTTCTGCCGGATCCATGATTATTGAAGGGACAATAAAACCTCTGACAAAAGAAGATAACGAGCCGGAATACGACTTCAAATTTACATCAGAAAAAAGTATATAACTTTTTGACTGTAGAAAGAAGGTTAAGCCGACCATTGATAATTCAGATTATCAAATCAAAATAGTTCCTTTGAAAACTACAGGATTCAAGTATAAAACCGGAATTCTGTAGTTTTCTATTTACACAAAATAGTGAAAGTGCCCTAGAAATAGACTTTTTTATTTTTCTTCCCGGAAGAAACTTGATAATCCTTCACTCTTATATTAAAATATGATTTAGCCTTTCCATCATCATTAGAAGGCAATAGTTCCTTATCCTTTGCATGTGGCAATTCAAGGATATCAATTTCCTTCACATTTTTCTTCAATTTTGGGAATAAAAGACTGATATAAATGTATTTATGATTAAATCCTTCAACGGTTAACAGCCTATCCATAGATGCTCCGCCATCATATCCTCTCACATTATATTCATCGCCACTTTCTTTATCTATAATCTTGAATCCCGGACTATAATACAGCCATTGTGAATCCCAGTAAACAGGTTGCACGAATGTCACTTTTGTATCCTTTTTTCTTCTTTCAATCGAATATAATGAAGGAGTTGTAGACATTCCGTTCTCATAAACTTTTCCAGGAACTACAGCGATACTGTCTTTCGGAAGCAAATAAGCTTGTGCACACAACTCTCTATCACGTTTCTTTTTTTGCTCATATTCTTTCATTGCTTGTTCGTGCTCAACCATTTGTTTATCCATTCCCGGTCTCACCTCTCTAAACATCTCTGTTTGGAGTTCCTGTACCAACAATGGCATTGCTTCACGCATCACAGCCAATGAACTTTCTTTATATTTCCTGCCGACAGGAGATTCATAAAACGCGGCAATTGCTTTCAAATCTTCCAATGTCAAATGTTTCTTATAAGCAGGCATACACAGTTCAATCACCCTATTTTCTATTTTTTCTTTCCAGTCTTTAGCAAAATCGTTCCAGTAGGCATCATCTTTTCCCGGTGCATTAAATTTCATCACAGAAAGCATTTTCGGATAAAGATCGTCCGTAGCAGCCGAAGCACCGGAAAGCTTCATCATCTTCTTTAATGTCTCTTCATATTCATCTGTCGCATTCGTGGTTTGTGCAAAGACCGGAAAAGTTAGAGTAAGCAGTGTAATTACACACACAATTACTCGGGAAGGAAATAAGTTTTTCATAAGCATCAAATTTTCTTTATTAGACAAATGTTCTAAACATATTATCATATTTTCTATTCTTAGTCCAGTCGTATCATGAGTTTCTTTAGAATCATACCACCAGAATAATTAAATACGCTTCATATTTCATTAGTATGCAATTTTAATAACCAACAATATCCGCCAAACGATCCTAAAAAGAATATTTCTTATAAAGATATGCA
>NZ_MNQN01000009.1:0-2114 GCF_001915455.1 Bacteroides sp. 43_46
GTTTATCGCAATGGCTCCGTCACTCGGATTCTTGGGTACTGTAATCGGTATGGTGCAGGCATTTGATAAAATCCAGCAGGTAGGTGATATCTCTCCGACGGTTGTAGCAGGTGGTATGAAAGTCGCTTTGATCACAACTATCTTCGGTTTGATCGTTGCTTTGATTCTTCAGGTATTCTACAACTACGTACTTTCTAAGATTGAAGCTCTTACAAGCGAAATGGAAGATTCTTCTATCTCTTTGCTTGACATGGTAATCAAATATGATCTGAAATACAAAAAATAATTTGAAATGAGTAAGTTAACATATAAGGCATCGTACTACGCACTGTATGCGATGTTTGCCATTATCCTCATCGTAATGGGTATCTTCTTCTTTGGAGGAGACGCTACGGGCGATGCAGTGATTCCGGGAGTAGATCCCGAAATGTGGCAGCCGGCTCAAACAGACGCCTTACTCTATTTGATGTATGCTTTGTTTGGTATCGCTATCGCAGCTACTGTGATTGCTGCCGTATTCCAATTTGGTGCAGCTTTAAAAGATAATCCGGCTTCTGCTATCAAATCTTTGCTTGGTTTGGTTCTTTTGGTTGTTGTTTTAATTATAGCTTGGGCTATGGGTAGCGGTACGCCGATGAATATCCCGGGTTATGAAGGTACAGATAACGTTTATTTCTGGCTGAAACTGACTGATATGTTCCTTTATTCTATTTACATTTTGTTGTTTGTGACTGTTGTTGCAATCATTGTGAGTGGTATAAAGAAAAAATTATCGTAATCAATTGAGGATACTCGATTAAATAAGTAATTAAAATGGCAAAAGGAAAAAGAAAAGTTCCTGATATTAACTCAAGTTCTACGGCGGATATCGCTTTCTTGTTGCTGATCTTCTTCTTGATTACGACATCAATGGATACGGACCGTGGTTTGGCAAGACTTTTGCCTCCACCACCCGAAGAACAGAATGATGATACTACCGATAAGATTAAAGAACGTAACATCCTGCAGGTTTATCTGAATAAAGATGATGCTTTGATGTGCGGAAATGATTATATCGGAGTTGATCAGTTGAGACAGAAAGCCAAAGAATTTATCGCTAACGTTAATAACGCAGAGAACATGCCGGAAAAGACACAAAAGAATGTGGAATTCTTCGGTACATATATGGTTAATGACAAGCACGTAATTTCTTTGCAGAACGACCGTGGATCTTCTTATCAGGCATATATTAGTGTGCAGAACGAATTGGTGGCTGCATATAATGAATTGAGAGACGAGTTAGCAACAGAAAAATTCGGAGTTAAATACTCGGAGTTGAGTGACGAACAGCAAAAGGCAGTTCGTGAAATCTATCCGCAACGAATTTCTGAAGCAGAACCTAAAAAATACGGAGAAAAAAAGTAGTAAGTAATGGGAAAATTTAATAAGACTGGTAAACGTGAAATGCCGGCTTTGAATACTTCTTCATTGCCTGACCTTATCTTTACCTTGTTGTTCTTCTTTATGATTGTAACAACAATGCGTGAGGTAACATTAAAGGTGCAGTTTACACTTCCGCAAGGTACTGAACTCGAAAAACTGGAGAAGAAATCATTGGTGACATTCATTTATGTGGGCGAACCGACTCAGGAATATCGTGCGAAAATGGGTACTGAAAGCCGTATTCAGCTCAACGACAGCTATGCTGAAGTGGGCGAAGTACAGGACTTCATCTTCCAGGAACGTGCTAGTATGAGTGAGGGTGACGCTGCCAAAATGACTGTGTCTCTGAAAGTAGACCAGAAGACTAAAATGGGTATTGTTACTGACGTAAAAAATGCTCTTAGAAAGTCATACGCTTTGAAGATTAACTACTCAGCTACTAAACGTGGTGAGAAATAAATAGTTAATTTGATATATAAAAAAGGAGGGCTTCCAATTCTGAATTGGAAGCCCTCCTTTTTTTATTGGGAACAGTTTTTTTTATTTGTATATTTAGATTCTTCTTCAAATTTGGTGGTCATTTAACTAGTCGGTGGTATCTCCATTCCCCTCCTTCGGGGAGGTTGTGTAAAAAGTAAGCATCAAGTGTTCTTTGACATATTGTATTAAAAAGGAAATGCTCTTTATCTCTT
>NZ_MNQN01000010.1:0-2680 GCF_001915455.1 Bacteroides sp. 43_46
GTGACAAGTAGAATAAGTGAACGATATTTGTTATTATTTTAACGTCGTAAAAGTTAAAACAATGTCGAATATTAACATTTTAAAGAATTATAAATCATGAAACAGACAACAAAGAACATTCTGGGAGTAGGAGCTATCGTTCTTCTTAGCTCAGGAGTTGCAGGATTGACAACTTACAAATTGTTGCAATCTAACGAGGCTGCTACAGAGACATCTTTTAATGAGATGTTCAAGCAGAATCCCAATGTCAAATTGGCTGCTTTTGACGCGGTAAACGCTCAACCTGTCGATTTGACTCAAGCTGCGGAAAATTCGCTTCATGCTGTCGTACATATAAGGTCTACTCAGGAAGCTAAAACAAGAACGGTTCAGCAAGCGCCGGATATTTTTGATTTCTTCTTTGGAGACGGACGCGGGCAGCAACGTCAGGTGCAAACTCAGCCCCGTGTAGGATTCGGTTCGGGGGTGATTATTTCTAAAGACGGATATATCGTAACGAACAATCACGTGATTGATGGTGCGGATGAAATCAGTGTGAAACTGAATGATAACCGTGAGTTCAAAGGACGTGTGATTGGGACCGATCCCAGCACTGACCTTGCACTGGTGAAAATCGAAGGCGATGATTTTCCGACTATTCCGGTAGGAGATTCTGAAGCTTTGAAGGTAGGAGAGTGGGTATTGGCGGTAGGTAACCCGTTCAATCTGAATTCTACTGTAACTGCCGGTATCGTAAGTGCAAAAGCCCGTTCGTTGGGAGTATATAATAATGGTATAGAATCATTCATCCAGACGGATGCTGCGATCAACCAAGGTAATAGTGGTGGCGCACTGGTGAATGCGAAAGGCGAATTGGTAGGTATCAACTCCGTACTTTCTTCTCCCACAGGTGCATACGCAGGATATGGTTTTGCCATTCCGACCAGTATTATGACAAAGGTCATCGCCGACTTGAAACAATATGGAACAGTACAACGTGCATTGCTCGGTATCCGTGGTGGTTCTATTGGTAGTAGTCTAATGGACGACCGTCAGCCGATTGACAACTCCGGTAAGACATTGGCAGATAAAGCGAAGGAACTGGGTGTAGTAGAAGGTGTATGGGTTTCCGAAATCGTAGAAAACGGTTCTGCGTCAGGAGCTGACATCAAGGTAGACGACGTAATCATCGGTTTGGATAATAAGAAGGTGTCCAACATGGCTGACTTGCAGGAAGCTATCGCTAAACATCGTCCGGGTGACAAAGTGAAAGTGAAACTGATCCGTGACAAGAAAGAAAAGACCGTTGAAGTAACGTTGAAGAACGAACAGGGTACTACCAAGATTGTGAAGGATGCAGGTATGGAAATCCTGGGAGCTGCTTTCAAAGAATTGCCGGATGATTTGAAAAAACAATTGAATCTGGGCTATGGGTTGCAAGTAACGGGAGTTTCCTCCGGTAAGATGTCGGATGCAGGAGTTCGCAAAGGATTTATCATTCTGAAAGCTAACGACCAGCCGATGCGTAAAGTCAGCGATCTGGAAGAAGTAATGAAGGCTGCAGTTAAGTCTCCGAACCAGGTATTGTTCTTGACCGGTGTCTTCCCGTCAGGCAAACGTGGATACTTCGCCGTCGATTTGACTCAGGAATAAGGTGTAAAATAAGGTAATAAGATTACAGGATAAGCTAATGAAATAGAAAAAGGATGCCGTCAATCAACTTGCCGGCATCTCTTTTTGTTTTATTAGTAGAAAAATATAGTGTAAAAGTTACTTAATTTTGTATGTTAACAAATTATTTGTCGTAACTTTGCACTCCAAATCTGTTTTTAAAGAATGAGACAACTAAAGATTACCAAAAGTATCACTAACAGAGAGAGCGCTTCTCTTGATAAGTATTTGCAGGAAATCGGCCGTGAAGACCTGATTACTGTTGAGGAAGAAGTGGAACTCGCTCAACGCATTCGTAAGGGTGACCGTGTAGCATTGGAAAAATTGACACGTGCCAATCTTCGTTTCGTCGTATCTGTGGCCAAACAGTACCAGAACCAGGGTTTGAGTTTGCCTGACTTGATTAATGAAGGCAATTTAGGACTGATTAAGGCTGCCGAAAAGTTTGATGAAACACGTATTCTGCAAGCATTGGCAGAGCAGTCGCGTATTGTTCGTCTCCCGTTGAACCAGGTCGGTTCGCTGAATAAAATCAGTAAAGCCTTCTCCAAGTTCGAACAGGAAAACGAGCGGCGTCCGTCTCCTGAGGAGTTGGCAGATGAACTGGAAATTCCGGTTGATAAAATCTCTGATACGCTGAAGGTGTCCGGCCGTCATATTTCGGTGGATGCGCCTTTTGTGGAAGGAGAGGATAACAGCCTGTTGGATGTGTTGGTGAACGATGATTCGCCAATGGCGGACCGCTCTCTGGTTAATGAGTCTCTTGCGAGGGAAATTGATAGAGCTCTTTCTACGTTAACCGATAGAGAAAAAGAAATCATTCAGATGTTTTTTGGTATCGGACAACAGGAAATGACATTAGAAGAAATCGGCGATAAGTTTGGCCTCACACGTGAGCGCGTTCGTCAGATTAAAGAAAAAGCAATTAGAAGACTTAGACAAAGTAATCGTAGTAAATTGCTCAAATCTTACTTGGGATAAGTAAGGAATATCAGTTTCTGAAAGAAAAAAGAATTTGAGTCGCATAAGT
>NZ_MNQN01000011.1:0-2062 GCF_001915455.1 Bacteroides sp. 43_46
GTATTTGTCCACTACCTCCGGAAGCAATCTTGGGCTTCTTACTCGGAAGCCCAAGAGCCTTTCTCACAGAGAATACATCTATTATCAGGTATTTCACCTGTACAGATATACCGCAATTGTTGCTGAATGAGCCTATCGTTCGAATCACCAGACTACTCGAACACCCTACCAGTCTCCAGACCAACAATTAAGAGTGATTTTAATATTGCATCCTGCAATATAACAAACATTTATTGCACACCTTTCACAAGGGTTATCAAGCCCCCCAATCAGAATTAGCCGATTCTTTCCCCTGTCAACCGGTATCCGATCGTCATTTTAACAATGCACTATATTATAGTGGGGCTTTTGTATAGTTAATTATTAGGTTAATCTTCTAGTTACAGATTGATTCTAAGGTTTCAATTTTCCAGTTCAAATTCTCCGGAAAATACTTTCGTAGGAAGCTGTATTTCCAAGGTATATTTACCTTTTTGCTCACCGGTAAGATCAATATTAACTTTGTCTACATTCCATTCGGTAGATGAATAAACAACTTTGCCTTCTGCATCTTTCACAACAACTGTTGCAGTAGGAACAGTGGAAAGCAAGTCAATAGTAACTAGTGCGTCCTCAATAAAAGCAACAGGCGTAATAGGAATAGAACGATGCTGTGCTTGAGTTTTGCAGCTTAATTCAATACGACGCAAAGACTTCATTTCTCGTGCAGAAGACGGTATATTTACCTGGAACAAAATAGCAAATAAGAAAACAAGTAAAAATTTAGCTTTCATAATAAATTGGGTTTAAAATTTCGCCCCAAATGTACACAGATAGACTAAAAGAAACGATTTTTATATGGTAACAATGGTAACAGTCTTTTGTCTATATGAAAAATAATTTGTAAGAATCCTACTGTATCTTACAGATTATCAACAGTGAACACCTGTTCAAATAAATATGTACCCATTTTATTTTTTATACGGTTCTTACGAGTCTTAAGTGCGTCCGATGTAGTATCCATCAACTCCATTATAACAGTTTTTGAACAATGAAGCGAAGAAAGGACACAATAAAACAAGTCATCATTAGTCAAAGACGGGCAACATTCTTTAAGATTCACCATTACATCAACAAATGCTTCACAGATAGCAATACGCATATCCGCTCTCAAACTGCGCATCGCCAACAATTGTTTAGGAGTTGATTTCTCTAATGTTTCCAACTTATTATAACAATCAGTGGTTTGAAACATGGATATACATAATTGCAACTGTTGTTCCCGCAAATCTGACATTTTTTTATTTATATGCTCTTGGTTAGGTTCAGAAGTTTTTTCCTCCTTTAGCAACATAGTATCGACACGCTTCTGAGTTAACTCTTGCTGCAAAGCAATATAACGCTTCTTCCGCTTTCTATCATTCCACATAAAACAAAAGATACATATTATTGTCAAAGAAAGAAAAATAGAAACCAAACTAACAAATAATGTTTGAGCATGTTCCGACAACGTCCTTTTATGTTCTTCTAACTGATGTTTATCCATTAGACGATTAAGCTCTTCATTATCAGCCATTATTTGAATAGAATCATAAAGTATCTTATACATATCAATGTTTTTCACAGCAGTTTCCCATTCTCCTTTTTTCTTCGCCACTTGATACATTCCATTATAGCAAACAACTTTACCATTAACACCAAGTTGATCTACATTCTTGTTAAAAAAATAACTAGCAGAATCAAGTTTATCCAAGTTAAGCATAATTTTCGCTTTTAACAAACAAGCATTAGCTGCCTCATCTTGCCCCATGATCATAATCGCTTTTGATACATATTTATCCGCAAGAATATAATCTTTTTGCTCATCATAAAGCATAGCAAAATCATGATAAAGCGCACCTATCAAAGCAGAATCTTGCACAGCTACCGCACAATCAAGCGCTTGCTGATAATAGTACAATGCACTATCTTTTTCATTTTGCAGCAAAAAAACACGTGCCATACCCCTTAATGGATATATTTGTTCTACACCTCCTTTCAATATCTGATAAGCTTTACGATAAGCCTCCATTGCTACATCATC
>NZ_MNQN01000044.1:0-77547 GCF_001915455.1 Bacteroides sp. 43_46
TTGACTAATTATTCTCCTAATGAATTACTCCGTATTGCCCGTCTAAAGAAAGCCGCGTCTCTGCTTGCTTCATCGGATATGACAGTGTCGGAGATTGGTTATGAAGTCGGTTTCAGTTCCCCTTCTTATTTTGCCAAATGTTATAAAGAACTGTTTGGGGAGAGCCCGACAGATTTATTAAAGAGGAAGGGTTAGAAACTTTCTTCAGAAAAATACAGCCGGAATCATGTCTGATTTATCATGATTCCGACTTTAAATATATGTTGTGACATGAAACTTAATTAAGCAGAATGAGGTAGTCATTCTTAGGGCTTACCCACCATTGCTTATGCCCTTTGCCTTCTATCCAGTCTTTGAATTTAGGATATCCTTTTATGAAATCATTTTCTTCAATCATATGATTGAGTGCAGCAGGAGCTTTCAGTCCCCATACATAATTATCCTCATTTGAATATTTGGCATTTTGTGAAGAAGGATAGATTCCCTTATACCCTTTCAAATGGATTTCAGTTCCATGGTCAGGTTTGGCTAGATAAATATCTACCATTTTATCTTGTAATCTGGATAGCTCGACAGGCTCTTTGAAATATATATAAATAGATGTGTTAACACCGGAGGTGGTTATGTATTCCGGTTCTGTATTCAGGTATTTGCTACCTGCCGGCTTAGATGGATTGGTATAGGAAAGAATTGCTTCTCCGTTCGGACCTTTTATGAATTCTATCCCGTCTCCTGTTTCCTGGAAAATTATTTCATCAATATCATCGTATTTCACTCCTGCCAGATTTATGTAAGGAGAAAAATCGTTAATACCTCCAAGAGCTCTGATCTGAAACCCGACCTGCATGACATAAGTATACCATGTTCCTCCTTTGTGGAAGAAATCCTGTAATTGGTATTTGTACCAGGCTACAAAATCATTAAAGTCATAATCTCCTAATTGAGGATACATATCTTCAAACATAACAGTACCATATCCGATAGGATACTCGAGTATATTATCTTCCATACCTGGTTGCGGAGTATAATCTCCTTTGCCACCACCTCTAGTTACAACAGGAGCAACTGAAGGTTTGGCATCTTCGGGAAGTGAGAAATTAATCATTCCATTTGTCACTTCTGTTTCTATTACTTTATTACCTGCTGAAACAGTCTCATATTTTAAATAAGCCTTCTCAAGATAATCTGGTACTACTACTGGCAAGGCGGGAGCTGCAGGGTCTATATTGACCGTAGATAACAGTTGGGTACAATTGGAATCTAAGAATATAGACACTAAAGAAGTTGTGGAAGATACGATTTTACATTTAGCGTCTTTGGAGGTTTCCCACGGGAAATTAGCAGGAATCTCTAAATCGGTCATTTTGATTTCTTTCTCAGATTGCTTACTTTCATCATAAAGATTCTTCTCGCAGGAACTGAAAGCGAATGCTCCCAATAAACAGGTTGCAAATAGGATATTTTTCTTTTTCATAACAGAGTAGTTTGCTTTGTTAGTAACTTTATTGTTTTACCGTTGTAAATTTCGTAATAATTTGTAGATAAAGCAAGAAAAGTTGCAAATATTATTTTTTTGTTCATTTGTAATTTGCAAAATATATTCAATAGTTCGTAAGAGGTATATTTATCTTTCTTTTGATAATATACCGGATATAGATTATCAAAAGGTAGGTTTATTGAAAAAAATAGGATAAAAGGCTGTTGGTTATAGCCAAAAGAAAAAGAGGTGAAAGATTCATAATGATTCCTTTTACCTCTTTTTTATGTTAAGAGTGTGATAAACTTCTTAATTTCTAATTACATATCGATAATCTACTTCCTCCCACCATCTTTTATATTCTTTTCCGCCGCTAGTGACCCAACCTTTAAATTGAGGATATGCTTTTAGGAAATTTTTTCCTTCGATAGCATGATCAAAAATTCCCCATGTTCTAATCCCCCATACAAAATTATTTTTGTCCGCATAATCTTGATGTTGATCATAAACCGGTTCGTATCCTTTTAAATGAATTTCTTGTTTATGATTTTCTTTGGCAATATACATATCTATATTATAGTTTTTATCCATTACGTCTTCGTATTCAATCGGATTTTTTAAAGTGATCCAAATCTCTTTAAACTTATCTGGTTTAGTCATCTCATTCTTTTCTGTATTATAATATTTATATCCGCTGGGAGGTGTAGGACTCTTATATGAGATAATTGCCTCTCCGTTTGGACCTTTTATAGATTTTACATTTTTTTCAGTTGTTTCTATAATAATATTGTCGGCTTTTACTTTTGTCAGACGGATATATGGTTCATATTTATATATACCTCCGACTGCTCTAATTTGAACACTTATACACATTTTATGTGCATAGTATTTTCCACGTGAGTATTTGTACAGAATTCTAAGATTATACCGTGCTACAAAATCATTAAAATCGTAATCACCTAATTGAGGGTACATATCTTCAAACATAAGGGTTCCGTTAATACTGAGAAGGCCATATTCATTGCTATTTTTTGTATTTATGACAGCTCTGCTTTTAATGTTTTGTATTTGAGGAGCTTTAATAGCGATTTTTCCGTCTTGGACTGGTACAATAGATATTCTATCTACTCCTTCATATTTCACATATACATTTTCTACGTATGTTGGTATTGCTATAGGAAACTCTACTGATTGGTTATCATTAGATTCGATATTCATATCCATTTGGAAAAGTAATGCTTCTTCTTTACATTCTTTGTCTAAGTACACGGAAACTATTGTTTCGGCAGGCGTAATTTGAGCTTTAACTTCTTGAGTATCTGACCAATCAAAGTTTTTGGGAACTATTAAGTCAGTCATTTTGGTTTCTTCTTCAGGCTGTTTGCTTTCATCATAAAGGTTTTTCTCGCAGGAACTAAAAGCGAAGATGCCTAATAAACAAGAGGCGAACAGAAAATTCTTCTTTTTCATAACACTTATGTTTGTCTTGTTAATAATATGGTTGTTTAACGAGTACAAAGTACGGTGTTATTTTTATTAAAAACAATTAAAGTTGCAAATATTGTTTGTTGTATGTTTATAATTTGCAAAATTTATACTTTTTGCCTAGCTTTGGACATGAAATAAGTGATAAAACAATGAAAGATTATAAAGTAGATAAAGCGAGTCTGTCTGAAACCTTCTGCCAGGAAGTGTATCAGGTGGTGTGTGAGATTCCGTTGGGTAAAGTTTCCACCTATGGAAGTATTGCTGCGTTACTGGGGATGCCTCAATGTTCCCGTATGGTAGGACGTGCTTTGAAGCAAGTGCCGGATAATGTTTCCACTCCTTGCCATAGAGTAGTCAATGCATCAGGACGTCTTGTTCCCGGTTGGGAAGAACAAAAACAAATCCTATTGGAAGAAGGAGTTTCTTTCAAACAAAATGGGTGTGTAGACCTGAAAAAGCACCTTTGGAATTACTCCGTTTCTGAATAAAATTTGTATCTTTAATCTATTTTGCCTATCTTTGTCGAAATAATATGCAAAAACAGGCTGTCATTCATATATAAAAATACTGTTTTTACTGTTCATTGAGAGGATAATCTTACCAAATTCTATTCCTTTTAAACTACTCAGTCTGTTTTTTAATCATTTAAAACTCATAAGGTTGCCATGCTATCATGTAATGTGGCCGAACCAAGCGAACTTTCAACTTGTTTATCATTGGTGAGAATGGTAGGCGCGACAGTTGAAAACAAAACAAATATTATAATCTAAACCAATATATTATTATATGAGCAAAATAGAAATAAAGGATTTATATCTCATTTTCGGTAATGAGAAACAGAAAGCTCTCAAGATGCTGAAAGAAGATAAAAGTAAATCGGAGATCCTAAAAGATACCGGGTGTACAGTAGGAGTGAAAAATGCTAATATTTCAATTAACGAAGGAGAATTTTTTGTGATAATGGGGCTCTCCGGCAGTGGGAAATCGACATTACTGCGTTGTATTAATCGTCTGATACGTCCCACTTCGGGACAAGTACTTGTGAATGGAATAGATATATCCAAGGTGTCTGAAAAAGAATTGTTGCAAGTCCGGCGTAAAGAACTGGCAATGGTATTTCAAAACTTTGGTCTGTTACCCCACCGTTCTGTATTACATAATATAGCGTTCGGTCTCGAACTTCAAGGAGTGAAGAAAGAGGAGCGAGAAAAGAAAGCCATGGAAAGTATGAAACTCGTCGGATTGAAAGGCTACGAGAACCAAATGGTAGGCGAACTTTCCGGCGGGATGCAGCAACGTGTCGGACTGGCTCGTGCCTTAGCCAATAATCCCGAAGTTCTTTTAATGGATGAGGCTTTCTCTGCTCTCGACCCCTTGATTCGTGTACAGATGCAGGATGAACTTCTCGCCTTGCAATCAAAGATGAAAAAGACTATTGTCTTTATCACCCACGACCTGAGTGAAGCGATTAAACTGGGCGACCGTATTGCTATCATGAAAGATGGAGAAGTAGTACAAATAGGAACTTCGGAAGAGATTCTGACCGAACCGGCCAACGATTATGTAGCCCGCTTTGTAGAAAACGTTGACAGGAGTAAAATTATCACCGCTTCATCTTTGATGATTGACAAACCATTGGTAGCCCGTCTGAAAAAAGAAGGTCCCGAAGTCTTGATTCGTAAAATGCGTGCGAAGAATATAACAGTACTTCCCGTCATAGATGCCGACGATAAACTGGTAGGTGAAGTACGCTTGAACGACCTGTTGAAACTGCGTAACAAACAGGAAAAATCTATCGAAACGGTTGTGCGTACGGAAGTCCATTCCGTATTGTGTGATACGGTACTGGAAGATATTCTCCCCCTGATGACAAAGAGCAATTCACCCGTTTGGGTAATTGACGAAACCCGTGAGTTCCTGGGCACTATTCCGTTATCATCCTTAATCATCGAAGTAACGGGGAAAGATAAAGAAGAAATAAACGAAATAATTCAAAACGCAATAGACTTATGATCAATATAGGACAATATATAGAGAGTGCCATTAATTGGATGATGGTGCATTTTTCTACTTCTTTTGATGCCGTGAATTCAGGCATCGGTAGTTTCATTATAGGATTTCAACATGTACTTTTCGGAATACCTTTTTATATAACTATCCTGGCGCTTGCTGTCGCAGCATGGATGAAGGCCGGGCGTGGAACGGCTATCTTTACCGTATTAGGCTTGTTGCTTATCTATGGAATGGGATTTTGGGAAGCAACTATGCAAACGCTTGCTCTCGTTTTGTCGTCTACTTGCTTGGCTCTGGTTGTCGGCGTGCCTTTAGGGGTATGGACGGCGAACAGTCCGCGTGCAGATAAAATACTTCGTCCCGTTCTCGATCTGATGCAGACTATGCCTGCTTTTGTCTACTTGATTCCCGCTGTCCTTTTCTTCGGCTTGGGAGCAGTTCCGGGAGTGTTTGCGACTATCATTTTCGCCATGCCGCCCGTAGTTCGTCTTACCGGACTGGGAATCCGGCAAGTCCCTAAAAATGTAGTGGAAGCTTCCCGGTCATTCGGGGCTACCCGCTGGCAGCTACTTTATAAAGTACAGCTTCCTCTGGCATTACCTACTATTTTGACCGGAGTAAATCAAACGATAATGATGTCACTTTCCATGGTCGTAATCGCTGCCATGATTGCTGCCGGTGGTTTAGGGGAAATCGTCTTGAAAGGTATTACCCAAATGAAAATCGGTTTGGGATTTGAAGGTGGTATAGCGGTGGTTATCTTGGCTATCATCTTAGACCGTATTACCCAAGGCATGGCAGGACGAAAAAACAAGAAAGACTAAAAACAGAAAGGAAAGAAAATGAGAATATATAAATTAGTAGGAATAGTATTGTCCGCCCTGCTTTTACTGGTTTCCTGTACGAATTCGGACGTAGATAAAAAGAAAGTGAAAATAGCTTATGCCAATTGGTTAGAAGGTATTGCCATGAGTCACTTGGCTAAGGTGGTACTGGAAGAACAAGGTTACGAAGTCGAATTGCAAAACGCAGACCTTGCTCCGATTTTCGTATCTATGTCAGGAAAGAAATCAGATGTCTTTTTGGATGCTTGGTTGCCGATAACGATGAAAGATTACTTGAACCAATACGGAGATAGCCTTGAATTCTTGGGTGAGGTTTATGGAGAAGCACGTGTCGGACTGGTCGTACCACAATATGTTACCATTAATTCCATAGACGAACTGGCAGCCAATAAAGACCGTTTTTCTTCTGAAATAGTAGGAATCGATGCCGGTGCAGGAATTATGAAAACCACAGATAAGGCGATCTCTGCTTACGGACTTGACGGATACACTCTTATGACTTCAAGTAGCTCAACTATGCTGGCGTCTCTGAAGAAAGCAATGGATAAAGGAGAATGGATTGTTATTACAGGCTGGACACCACATTGGATGTTTGACCAGTTTGATTTGAAATTTCTGAATGATCCGAAGAAAGTATATGGTGACCTTGAAGAGATACATGCTGTTGCTTGGAAAGGATTCAGTGAGAAAGACCCGTTTGCTGCTGAATTCTTTGCAAATATCAAATTGACGACGGAAGAACTTAGTTCTTTTATGACAGCTATGAAAGACGCCCGCATGGACGAAGAAGAAATAGCGCGTAAGTGGAGAAAAGAACATTGTGAATTGGTCGACAGTTGGATTCCGAAATCAAAGAATAAATAAGAAGAATTCAATAAACCAAATAAGGTCGGTACTGATTTCTATTCAGAGCCGGTTTAAATAAAAATGGGAGCCGTGCATTGAGCAGGCTCCCATTTTTATATGTATAAGAGTGTGATTAATTATTCAGCACCCCAGTTTTCTCTAGCCAGACGTTTGTAGCTGTTGTAACGCCATTTAGCGTTTTCTTCAGCAGCTTTGAACAGTTCTTCAGCTTCAGTAGGATATTGTTTCATTACAGAAGCGTAACGAACTTCACCCTTCAAGAAACCTTGGAAATCTTCCCAGTTCGGTTCTTTGCTATCCAAACGCCACAAGTGCCAGTAACCGCACTTAACAGCCTTTTCTTCTTCTTCCTGGCTCTTACCCATACCGGCTTTCAGACCGTGGTTGATACACGGAGCGTAAGCGATAATCAAAGATGGTCCGGGATATGCTTCTGCCTCGCGGATAGCTTTCAGAGTTTGAGCCTGGTCAGCACCCATAGCAATCTGAGCAACATATACGTAACCGTAAGTAGTAGCCATCAGACCAAGGTCTTTCTTACGAACGCGCTTACCAGCAGCAGCAAACTTAGCGATAGCACCCACCGGAGTAGCCTTAGAAGACTGACCACCTGTGTTAGAGTAAACCTCAGTATCCAGAACGAGGATGTTAACATCCTTACCTGATGCGATTACATGGTCAAGACCACCGTAACCGATATCGTAAGAAGCACCGTCACCACCGATAATCCACTGGCTGCGTTTAACAAGATATTGTTGCAGTTCAGCGATTTGTTTGCAGTGATTACATTTATCTTTGTTAGCTTCGACAACCGGGATAATCTTAGCTGCCAATTCTTTCGTCTTGTCAGCATCCAGCATATTGTTGATCCATTCAGCGAACAGTTCTTTCACGTCAGCAGGAGTGCAGTCGGCAGCAATAGCTTCGTTCATAACCTTCACGATACGTGCACGCATCTTTTCGTTAGCCAGTTCCATACCCAGACCGAATTCGCAGAAGTCTTCGAACAATGAGTTAGCCCAAGCAGGACCGTGACCGTTTTCGTTCTTAGTATAAGGAGTAGAAGGAACAGAACCGGAGTAGATAGAAGAACATCCGGTAGCGTTAGCAACCATTTCGCGGTCACCGAACAACTGAGAAATCAGCTTCACGTACGGAGTTTCACCACAACCGGAGCAAGCACCTGAGAACTCGAACAACGGAGTAGCGAACTGAGAGTTCTTCACGTTAGACTTGATGTCAACCAAGTGTTGTTTAGTCTTCACGTTATTAGCGCAGTATTCCCAATTAGCAGCTTCAGCCAATTGGCTTTCAAGATGTTTCATGGTCAATGCTTTGCCACCCTTCTTCGGATTACCCGGACAGATGTCAGCACAGTTTCCGCAACCCAGACAGTCGAGAACATCAACTTGGATACGGAATGTCATACCGTCGAATACTTTACCTACTGCTTTCAGTTGTTCGAACTGAGCACCCTTCTGTTCTTCTGCATCGAGAACGAACGGACGGATAGAAGCGTGAGGACAAACGTATGCACACTTGTTACATTGGATACAGTTTTCAGGATTCCATTCGGGAACAAATGCAGCAACACCACGTTTTTCGTATTTAGCAGTACCTTGATACCAAGTACCGTCTTCGATACCCTTGAATGCAGATACCGGCAGCAAATCACCGTCTTGTGCATTGATCGGACGAACTACTTCATTGATGAATGCAGGGTCGTTGTTTTCAACTTTTGCATCATCCGGCAAGTTAGCCCATGCAGGGTCAACAGTCAGCTGTTTGTATTCACCACCACGGTCAACGGCAGCATAGTTCTTGTTGACAACGTCTTCACCCTTCTTGCCGTAAGACTTAACGATGAATTTTTTCATCTGCTCAACAGCTTGTTCTACAGGGATTACACCTGTGATACGGAAGAATGCGGATTGAAGGATAGTGTTGGTACGGTTGCCCAAACCAATTTCCAGTGCAATCTGAGTTGCGTTGATATAATATACAGAAATGTTGTTCTGTGCGAAATACTTCTTAACCTTGTTCGGCAAGTTCTTAGCCAGTTCATCACCTTCCCAAATAGTGTTCAGCAAGAAAGAACCGTTCTTACGCAAACCACGTGTTACGTCGTACATGTGCAGGTAAGCCTGAACATGACAAGCAACGAAGTTCGGAGTGTTTACCAAGTAAGTAGAACGGATAGGAGTATCACCGAAACGCAAGTGAGAACAAGTGAACCCACCTGACTTCTTGGAGTCATAAGAGAAGTAAGCTTGACAGTGTTTGTCGGTGTTGTCACCGATAATCTTAACAGAGTTCTTGTTGGCACCTACCGTACCGTCAGCACCCAAACCGTAGAATTTAGCTTCGAACATACCTTCGCCGCCCAAAGCGATTTCTTCTTTTTGAGGGAGAGAAGTGAAAGTAACGTCGTCTACGATACCGATAGTGAAGTGGTTCTTCGGCATCGGCATAGCCAGGTTTTCGAATACTGAAAGGATCTGTGCAGGAGTAGTGTCCTTAGAACCCAGACCGTAGCGACCGCCAACGATAACCGGAGCGTTTTCTGCACCGTAGAAGCAGTCTTTAACGTCAAGATACAAAGGCTCGCCGTTAGCACCCGGTTCTTTAGTACGGTCAAGAACTGCAATAGTCTTAGCAGTCTTAGGTACAGCAGCCAGGAAGTGTTTAGCAGAGAACGGACGATACAAGTGTACGGCAACCATACCCACTTTTTCACCGTTTGCTACCAAGTAGTCGATAGCTTCGCGTGCAGCTTCCGTTACAGAACCCATAGCGATAATTACGCGTTCTGCATCTTCTGCTCCGTAGTAATCAAACAAACCGTATTTGCGACCTGTAATCTTAGAAATTTCATTCATGTATTCTTCTACGATAGCGGGAACTGCTTCATAGTAGTTGTTGCATGATTCACGATGTTGGAAGAAGTGGTCGGGGTTTTCAGCCATACCACGGGCTACCGGATTCATCGGATTCAGTGCGCGGGCACGGAATTCAGCCAAAGCTTCCTGATCAATCAGCGGAGCAAGATCTTCGTTTTCCAACATTTCGATCTTCTGGATTTCGTGAGAAGTACGGAAACCATCGAAGAAGTTCATGAAAGGAACGCGTGACTTGATAGTAGACAGGTGAGCAACACCGGCCAAATCCATAACTTCCTGTACAGAACCTTCAGCCAACATAGCAAAGCCAGTCTGACGAGCTGACATTACATCCTGATGGTCACCGAAGATACACAATGCGTGAGAAGCCAATGTACGCGCTGATACATGGAATACGCATGGCAAGAATTCACCGGCAATTTTGTACATGTTAGGGATCATCAGGAGAAGACCCTGAGAAGCAGTGTAAGTAGTAGTCAACGCACCAGCCTGGAGAGAACCGTGAACTGCACCGGCAGCACCGCCTTCACTGTTTCGCCGAAGATGTTCTTACGTCCTGCGGCAGCCCATTCGTCTACGTACTCAGCCATAGTCGAAGAAGGAGTGATCGGATAGATAGCTGCTACTTCAGAGAACATATACGAGATATGTGCTGCAGCTTGGTTACCGTCACAAGTGATGAATTTCTTCTGTTTAGTCATAACTAAATTAAATATTTAAGTAAATAAATCTTTATTAGTATAAAAAGCCGAACATCCAGAGAGGTATCTGGTTGCCTCGACCTATTTCCGCCTTTTGCAACGCGTACGTCACATCCGGGTTATTTTTTATTTTTGTACCTTCCGGGCAAATTTTGAACGGCATTACTTCATCCACCATAAAAGAGGCATTTTTGTCTCCTTTATGTATTTTATGGTCTTTCCATAAGGAGTTGGCAAAGAAAGTCTCAAGTACATCCTGTTCCTCCACCTTTACCGGATAAATCGAATACATCAAGTTTGAGTTGTGCATCATAATCTTTGACGGTTTTTTGGGAAATTCTTCTCCTTTCGGATAAACCAGATTAATGAGACGTGCATCTGCCAGATACTTGATGTAATTCATCACCGTTGCGCGGGATGTCTGTATGTCGCTTGCCAGTTGGCTGACGTTTGGAGCTTTCGGACCGTCGACAGCCAACAAATATAGTAATTTTTTTATCTTTGAAAGATATTTCAGCTCAATTTGTTTGATAAGCAGGATATCTACTTCCACCATCATGTTCATTGTCTTCAGCAGATTCTCCGAAAAGTTACGCTTTTCGAGGAAGAAGGGGTAGAATCCATGATGCAGGTAATCCTGAAAGTAATCCAGCGGACGTACTTTGGAAAGCACTCCTTTGGCAATCTGTTCGTGTGTACTGAGAATCTCTTCGAGACTGTACGCCCGGAATTTCATACCTGTTTGCAGGTTCAGAAATTCGCGGAAAGAGAATCCGCGAAGATTATAGCTTTTCGCAATATCACGCAATTCGAGGTTTTCTTCTTTCAGCCGCATCACGGACGAACCGGTGAATACGATTTTCAGGTTCGGATAACGGTCGTAGCACATACGGAGTTCTTTGCTCCATTCGGGATGCTTAAACACTTGGTCGATCAGCAGAACTTTTCCGCCACGTTTCTGAAACTCGTTGGCAAAGTCTACGATGCTATGCCCCGAGAAATAGAAATTGTTCATGTTGATGAACAGACAGGAACGGTCGGTTCCGAATTTCTCTTTGGCGTATTGGAGAAGGAAAGTGGTTTTTCCTACGCCACGTGTCCCTTTGATACCAATCAGGCGGTCACTCCAGTCAATCTCGTCCATAAGATCGCGGCGAACGGGGGCATTGGTGTGCTCAACAAGGTAAGCGTGTGTGCGATAGAATGATTCCATTTCAGTTCTTTGTTTTTCGGGTGGCAAATATAGTGCTTTTTTTAGGATTTGCAAAGTAGAGATAGCAAAAATGTGCTTTTAAATACAACTTTCTCTTTATTGTGAAGATTCCTGTTTATTTCCTGTATATATTTGCAGAATAAAGCATTGATTGCATTTGGTATGGCTAAAAAGACTCTTTATATATTCAATCCGGAGCATGATTTGGCGTTGGCAAGTGGTGAAACGAATTATATGCCGCCGGCTTCTGCCAGGCGTATGGCTTCCGAACTGGCTTTGCTTCCTGTGTGGTATGCGGAACGGGGAAGTGCGGTGCTGGCTTCTTCTGCTTATAATCTCGATTATTTGAAGCGGATGCAGGAGTTGTTGGATATTCCGGTCTATTTAATGACGGAACCGGAATTGGCTGCCGAACCGGCATTGGATATCCGTCCTTGGGGGTGGGATGCGGCTTTACGGAAACGACTTTCAGGACTGGGAGTGGATGAATCCCTACTTCCTTCCATGCAACAAATAAGTGTATGGCAGGAGTACTCTCACCGTTCTAAGTCCGTATCGTTACTTCCTGAACTACAGTTGAATGAACATTTCTGTGGAGAATCTTATTATCTGAAAACGCCGGAAGAATGGAAATCTTTCGTGGAAGAACGGGAAGGGTGTTTGTTGAAAGCTCCGCTTTCGGGAAGTGGGAAAGGGTTAAACTGGTGCAAAGGTACATTTACTCCTTTTATCTCCGGTTGGTGCACGCGTGTGGCTGCTTTACAGGGAGGGGTTATTGCGGAACCCATATATAATAAGGTAGAGGATTTTGCTTTGGAGTTTTATTCTGACGGGGCAGGTGAAGTGATGTTTGCCGGATATTCTCTTTTCCGTACCGGAAAGAGTGGAATGTATGAAGGAAACTACCTGCTCTCTAATGAGGCAATCCGGGGGAAACTTTCCCAATACGTACCTTTAGGGGCTTTGACGGACTTGGAGAGTCGTTTGAAGTGTGAGCTTTCTAAGTCGGTAAGCTCTGTTTATAAAGGTTATCTGGGAGTTGATATGATGATTTGCCGGTTCCCGGAAAATGAAAAAACAGCTTTTCGGATTCATCCTTGCGTAGAAATAAATCTGCGCATGAATATGGGAGTCATGACGCGCTTCCTGTATGACTGCTATGTACATCCGGATTCAGCAGGATGTTCGGGAATTGATTATCATCCTTCGGAGGGGGAAGCTTTGAAGGAACACGAACGGATGTCGGCCACTTATCCGTTGGAAATCAGGGAGGGGAAAGTATGCTCCGGCTATTTACCTTTGGTGCCTGTCCATAAGAGAAGCTGTTACCGGGCGTGGATGTTGGTTGCTCCGACTCATTGAAAGTTGGTTGCTCCGACTCATTGAAAAAGGAATGGTGTGGGCTTGGTTGTTTTTGATATAGGATTCATCCCATTGGTTACCTGAGATTGTTAAATTTTCATTTATCGTTAGTAGAGTATTTTATTTAAGCTATCTTTGTTCATATTTATAGTCAAAATAATTATATTATATGAAAACACAAAGAATAAAAACACTTCTTCTTTTTCTGTTAATGATACCATTTATAGGTATTTATGCTCAATCAATATACTACGTTTCCCCTCACGCATCATCGGGTGGAGATGGTAGTCAGTCGGCTCCTTTTCATTCAATTCACGAAGCTGTCGAAAAAGCCCGAAAGGATCAAAATAGCACTACAATTTACTTGCGGGAGGGGAAATATGTTTTAGATAAGCCCTTGATGCTGACTTCTGATGATGGAAATGATTCGAAAGAATTGATAATAAAGAATTATCCCGGAGAGAAAACCGTACTGTCGAGTGGGATTGTACTGGACTTGAAATGGGAGAAATATAAAAACGGTATCATGCGGGCTGTAGTGAAAGGAAGTCCGGTTATGGATATGCTTTTCGTAAATGGAGAATTGAAATCTATGGCACGTTACCCTAATTATGATGAAAAAGCTGTTCGTTTTAACGGCACATCTGCTTTGGCAACAGCCCCGGAACGAGTAAAAAAATGGAAATCTCCGGAAGGGGGATACCTTCATGCCATGCATAAACATGATTGGGGTGATTTTCATTATCGTATTACAGGCAAAAATGAAAAGGGAGAGTTACAGCTGGAAGGTGGTTGGCAGAACAACCGTCCTATGGGAATCCATAATGAAAACAGGATGGTGGAGAATATCTTTGAAGAATTGGATGCTCCGGGAGAATGGTACTATGATAAAAAAGAAGGCTGGTTGTATTATTATCCTTTACCTGATGAAAAAATAAACGAACTGACGTTTGAGACCCCGCAACTTAAAAACTTGATTGAGTTTGCGGGAACTTCATCCGAGCCGGTGAAGAACATAACGATTCAAGGAATTGAGCTGACACAAACGATACGGACCTTTATGGAACAGTATGAGCCTCTGCTCCGCTCGGACTGGACAATATATCGGGGAGGAACCGTTGTTTTCAGGGGAACGGAAAAATGTGCTCTGCGTGATTGTTATATCCATAACGTAGGAGGGAATGGTGTCTTTTTTGATAAATATAATCGCTATTCGGCAGTGACCGGTTCTTACCTGACTTCTATCGGAGCCAGTGCCATTTGCTTCGTCGGGGATGTGGCGGGAGTACGTTCGCCGAGTTTTAGGTATGGGAAATTTGTTCCTTTGGATAAAATGGATTATACGAAAGGGCCTCAGAATGACAATCATCCTGCTTATTGCGAGGTCTCTGATAACTTGATATGTACAATCGGTTTGTTTGAAAAGCAGATTACCGGAGTGGAGCTTTCCATGTGTCGCAACATAACGGTAAGTCATAACAGTATTTACAATACTCCCCGTGCCGGAATTAATATCAGCGAAGGCACATGGGGAGGACATATTATCGAATACAATGACATTTTTAATACCGTGAAGGAAACAGGTGACCATGGAACTATCAACTCCTGGGGGCGTGACCGTTTCTGGCATCCGAATTATAATATAATGACGCAAATAACGAATGAAAAGCCTGCGTTGATTTTGGCAGACGTGGTCGAACCTATCATTATCCGCCATAATCGTTTGCGTTGTGATAGAGGATGGGATATAGACTTGGACGATGGTTCCAGTAATTACCAGATTTACAATAATCTTTGTTTGAATGGCGGCATTAAATTGCGTGAAGGGTTTTATCGGACTGTTGAGAATAATATTATCGTCAATAATACGCTTCACCCGCATTTGTGGTTTAAAAATAGCGGAGATGTCTTTTCACGTAACATTGTAATGACCAAATATAAACCTATAAGTGTGCGTGGTTGGGGCAGAGAGGTAGATTATAACATATTTGCAGACAGTTTGGCGTATCTTGCAGCTCGCCAACTTGGTGGGGATGCTCATTCTATAGTAACCACAGTCAAGTTTATGGATGCTGCGAAAGGTAATTTTAATGTAGCTGACGATTCTGAAGTCGTAACCAAAGGAGGATTCCGTAATTTTCCGATGAATAATTTCGGAGTGCTGTCTTCTCGTTTGAAACGGTTGGCTGCAAGTCCTGTGATGCCCGTTCCGCTTGTGGCAGGTCATGCAACGGATACTAAAACGATGTTTTGGAAAGGGGTAACGTTTAAGAATCTGGATACATTGGAGGAACGTTCTGCTACGGGTATGGATACGGAACGGGGAGTTTATGTCGTTTCTGTAGATGTCTTAGGTAGTAATCAAGTCCGAGATTTTATTGCTTCGAATGATGTTATTCTTAGTGTAAATGGAAAGCCGGTCAATAATTTAGATGATATGGAGGAGGCGTTGAAGCACGTGGATACAAGTAAAAAGGCAGAGCTTGTTATTTTCAGAAATCAGAAGGAACATAAAGTTGTTATTCCTCTTTGATTTTTATCCATGTTTTTACTTATTACATAATGAAATAAATGTCTGTCATATCTATCATTGATTTTAATATTCTTCTAATTATCAGAGAAATAAGTATGATAGATGCCTTCTATTAGGGGGTATCTATCATACTTTTACTGCAAAAAACAGGGTATCTGTCATAGATAAGGCAACCGGATAAAGGTCGCGTAAGCTGGCTTGTTTTTATTGTAATGGGCACGCATAAATCCGATTATCATGGCTTAATAATCCGCCTTGAAAGGCGTTAAATTTATAGCCCACAGCTGTGTGACGTACAGCCTCCATACGTGTGCTGTACGGTTTGCATGCGTGGGCTGTACAGCCTGCGTCTGTGGGCTATAAAAAGACTGATACTCCAACCGGATTATTAAGCTGCAAAATACGGGTTATCTTACTGTAAAACGTGCATTCTTATGCCTTATGTAGTATTTAATCCGGTTCTTTGCTCCTGGGTAGGGGGGAGTTATTTTTGTGCTGCTGTACTTTCATTCCCGTAACGGTCTACGGCTGTAACGGCAAAATGTTTTTTGGCATTCCAAGGCAGGATAGGGGCGTAGATATAACTTGTCTCTCTGATATTCTGTGCAACGATATTTTCCGGCCGACTGGTGTCTACCGGATATTCATTCGATGCATAAATAATGTACATCGGATTATTACGTGGATCATTGTCGGTAGCGGCCTGCCATTTCAATTCCGTATATCCACTGTCGATAGTCCTTACTTTCAGTTCGGACGGAGCTGTGGGCGGAACATTGTCCAACCAGGGCATCGGTGGCTGTAAAGCCGGGTATGCGTAGAAGTTCTCGATTAGTTCATCATAGATGCCTTGAGTGTTCTCCATGAGATATTTTACCCGGTAGTGGCCTTCACCCGCCATTTTATGATTCCGGATGAAGTTTATTTGACGGTCTATCTCGTCCCGTGTCCATTTACCTTCGTCGGGATGAAGGAAATAGATGCCGAGCCCCGGAATTACTTGTCGTCCGTTGCTTTGCTCCTGCCAGTCAAGGGCAAAAGGATAGAAGCTGTTTCCCTGAAAATACATCATTGGATATATCTGGTCCATAATACCTTCGCCAAGCCAGCCTTGCGGGTCTTGATAAACAGTGAAGAAAGCGTTCCACCCACGGGAAGGATAACGCGAAGTGTCCCGGTATTTCCCAACCGGACTGGCGCTGAGCTTCACCCAAGGCTTCATTGCTTTTACACCTTTATATATATAACGTACAATTTCAGAAATATTATCCCGCCGCCACTGGTCCAGTGTACGCCCTTTCCCGTATCGGCGGAAATCATATTTGTCGGGAAAGAGAGGAGCATTCTCCGGATAACGCAGATAATCGAAATGTACCCCGTCTATATCATAACGGCTCACGACTTCCCGTACCAGTTTCATCAAATATTCTTTAGTTCCCGGATGTCCAGGATTAAGGAAATATTCGTTCTTGTAAGGTACGCAAATATCTTTCATCCGCTTGGTGACGGACCGGTTGCCGAGCGAGGCAACGTGTTTCCTGTTTCCCAACGGAATAGTTACCATCCAGGCGTGGCATTCCATACCCCGCTTGTGGCATTCTTCAATGGCAAAAGCGAGCGGATCATAACCGGGATTTCCGCCGGATTTCCCTGTCAGGATAGAATTAAAAGGTTCGATAGACGAAGGATATAACACATCCCCACGTGTGCGTGTCTGAAACAGGACAGTATTGAAATTGGCAGCCTTCAGTTTATCGAGGATATCCACCAATTCTTCCTTTTGCTTGCGGATACTTTGAGGACTGACAGCACGTGTGCGGGGCCAGTCGAGACCATACAACGCTGTGAGCCATGCGGCGCGGACTTCATGTTTGGGCTGCGCTGCCACGGAGAGGAAAGGAAACAAAAGTGAAAGAATGAGAATAGATAGGCGCATATTCTTTATTTTTTGTTTTAAATCCCTGCAAAGTTAGTAAAAGTGTCGGTAATGTTGGGCTGTTTCGTGAGATTATGTTACATTTGCCAAGCTAAAAAAACGACACACTATGATAACATTTACTCTATGCCTACTGGCGTTGATAGTAGGCTATTTTACGTATGGACGTTTGATGGAACGCGTCTTTGGTCCCGACGACCGTAAAACACCGGCTCTGACCAAGGCTGATGGAGTAGACTATATTCCATTGCCGACCTGGAAGATTTTTATGATTCAGTTCCTTAATATTGCCGGACTAGGTCCGATATTCGGTGCAATAATGGGAGCTAAATTCGGTAGTTCTTCTTATTTATGGATTGTGTTGGGAAGTATTTTTGCCGGGGCGGTGCACGATTATTTTGCCGGAATGCTTTCCTTGCGTCATGAGGGCGAGAGTTTGCCGGAAATTATCGGACGCTATTTGGGACTTACGACGAAACAGATAATGAGAGGTTTCACCGTTATCCTGATGATTTTGGTCGGTTCGGTTTTTGTGGCCGGTCCTGCGGGATTGCTGGCGAAACTGACGCCGGAAAGTCTGGATGCTACGTTCTGGATTATCGTTGTGTTTGCGTATTATATTTTGGCTACATTGTTGCCTGTAGATAAGATTATAGGTAAGATATATCCGTTGTTTGCAATTGCCTTGTTGTTTATGGCTGTGGGGATTCTCGTCATGCTTTATGTGAATCATCCCGCTTTGCCGGAACTGTGGGACGGACTGCAAAATACGAACCCGGAGGCGAGTGAACTTCCTATCTTTCCGATAATGTTTGTGAGTATTGCCTGTGGTGCAATTTCCGGTTTCCATGCTACACAAAGTCCTTTAATGGCTCGTTGCATGACTTCGGAACGTCATGGGCGTCCGGTGTTCTACGGTGCAATGATAACCGAAGGCATCGTTGCACTGATTTGGGCTGCCGCCGCTACTTACTTTTTCCATGAGAATGGGATGGAAGAGAGTAATGCTTCCGTCATAGTAGATGCAATCACAAAAGAGTGGCTGGGAACAATCGGGGGTGTGCTTGCTATCTTGGGAGTGATTGCTGCTCCGATTACTTCGGGCGATACGGCTTTCCGTTCTGCCCGTCTGATTGTGGCGGATTTCCTGGGCTTGGAACAAAAGAGTATGCGTCGTCGTTTATACATCTGTATTCCGATGTTCGTGGCGGCTATCGGTTTACTTCTGTATAGCCTGCGTGATGCGAACGGATTTAATATGATCTGGCGTTATTTTGCCTGGGCCAACCAGACATTGGCTGTGTTTACCCTCTGGGCAATAACGGTTTATCTGGCGGTATCCAAGAAACCGTATGTCATTACTTTGATACCTGCCTTGTTTATGACAAGTGTGTGTTCTACTTATATATGTATTGCTCCTGAAGGTTTGGGACTGTCGCACGCAATCTCTTATTACATCGGTGTAGGATGTGTGGTGGTTGCTATTGTGTGGTTCTTTGTCTGGCTGAGCAAGCAGAAAACAAGAAAATTATCAGAATGAAGAAAATAAAAAGATCAACGGGAGTTGCACTTGCATTCCTTATTTATGTATCCGTGACGGCGGCTTATCTGTTACCCCGCAATACGGAAGTGAGCCAGACGGAAAAGTATCTGACGGTGGCGGGTTCTTATGTCATTGTCCTGCTTCTTTGGCTTGTCCTCCGCAAAAAGGAACAGATGCGTGAACGCCGTAAAAAAGACGAACAATCTATTCACTTAAAAAAGTAAGTTTATGAAGAAATTAGCTTTAGCTATTTGTCTGCTGTTGGCATCAATAGCTGCGCAGGCACAATTTGAGAAAGGAACTATGATTCTAAATCCTTCCGTTACAGGGTTGGACTTTTCTTACAGTAAAAATGATGATGCTAAATTTGGGATCGGCGCGCAAGCCGGTACATTTCTGGCAGACGGTTTTGCATTAATGGTAAATGCAGGAGCTGACTGGTCACAACCGGTAGATATATATACATTAGGTACGGGAGCACGTTGTTATTTTAATACTACAGGTGTTTATATCGGTGGTGGCCTCGATTGGGAACGCAGACGTTATAAAGGTGGCGGTCATAACAACGATTGGGGATTGGGTATCGAAGCCGGATATGCTTATTTCCTGTCGCGGACAGTAACTATCGAACCGGCTGTTTATTATAAATGGCGTTTTGATGACTCCGATAATTCACGTTTCGGCATTAAAGTAGGATTCGGATTCTACTTTTAAATAATTTGAGAATGGAGAGTGGAGAGTTATTGCGCTATATTTGCTGCAAAACATCTCTCAACTCTCCATTTCTGACTCTTGACTTATTTCAGCTTTTCTTTCAGGAACTGACCCGTATAGCTTGCTCCGCAAGCGGCTACTTCTTCCGGAGTACCTACCGCTACAATGTTTCCACCTTTATCTCCACCTTCCGGGCCGAGGTCAATCACATAATCGGCACATTTGATAACATCCATATTATGCTCGATGATTACGATGCTATGTCCACGGCGGATCAAGGCGTCAAAAGCATCCAGAAGTTTACGGATGTCGTGGAAATGTAAACCTGTTGTCGGTTCGTCAAAGATAAACAGAGTCGGGTCGGCTTTCTCCTGACTCAGATAGAATGCTAGTTTCACACGCTGGTTCTCACCACCGGAAAGAGTGGAAGAAGATTGGCCTAGTTTGATATACCCGAGTCCTACATCCTGCAACGGGAGTAGCTTTTTTACAATTTTCTTCTGTCCGTGTTCATTGAAGAATTCAATCGCCTGGTTCACGGTCATTTCCAGTACATCAAAGATGTTCTTGTCGTGGAATTTCACTTCCAGTGTGTCGGATTTGAAACGTTTCCCGTGGCAGGATTCACATTCCAGAACGAGGTCTGCCATGAACTGCATTTCTACGGTAATGGTGCCTTCACCCTTACATTCTTCGCAACGTCCGCCTTCACTGTTGAAACTGAAGAAACCGGCGGTATATCCCATTTGTTTGGCGAGTGGCTGCTCCGACCATAGCTTGCGGATTTCGTCATAAGCCTTGATATATGTCACGGGATTGGAACGGGATGATTTGCCGATCGGATTCTGGTCTACAAATTCTACATTCCGTAAGTCGCGCAGACTGCCTCCGATAGATGAAAATTCTCCCGGACGGTCACTGCATTCGTCCAACTCACGCTTCAATGCCCGGAAGAAAATATCACGTACCAGCGTGCTTTTCCCGGAACCGGAAACGCCGGTAACCACTGTCATTACATTCAGCGGGAAGCGGACGTCTACTCCTTTCAGGTTATTCTCGCGTGCACCTTTCAGTTCAATATAATTATTCCACGGACGGCGATGTTGGGGGACGGGAATTTCTTCTTCTCCCAAAAGATAGCGGACGGTATAACTGTTGCTTCCTTTTTTGAGGTCTTTCATGTCACCCTGATAGACGACTTCTCCTCCCAGACGTCCGGCGTTGGGACCGATGTCAATAATATAATCTGCCGCACGAATGATTTCCTCGTCATGTTCTACAACTACTACCGTGTTACCGAGTTGTTGCAGTTGGCGCAGCACATTAATCAGGCGGTCGGTGTCACGGCTGTGCAGACCGATACTGGGTTCGTCGAGGATATAGAGGCTACCTACAAGACTGCTTCCCAGTGATGTCGCCAGATTGATACGCTGGCTTTCTCCACCCGACAGGGAGTTACTGAGCCGGTTCAGTGTCAGATACCCCAGACCTACATCAATCAGGAAACGGATACGGCTGTTTATTTCCATCAGAATCCGGCGGGCTACATTACTGTCGTGCTCGTTCAGTTCCAAGTGATCGAAGAACTGCTTTAATTCGGAAATAGGCAGGTCTACCAGTTCGGAAATATTCTTTCCGCCTACGCGTACATAGCCGGCTTCCGGTTTCAGACGGGTACCGTGGCATTTCGGGCAAAGTGTTTTTCCGCGATACCGGGCAAGCATCACACGATATTGTATCTTATATTGATTTTCTTCAAGCATCTTGAAGAAGTCATTAATACCGTGGAAATATTGGTTTCCTTCCCAAAGCAACCGGCGCTGTTTGTCCGTCAGTTCATAATAAGGAGTGAAAATCGGGAAGTCGAATTTCTCCGCATTGTGGATCAGCTCTTCTTTCCATTCTCCCATTTTTTCACCGCGCCAACATACGATCGCTCCTTCATAAACAGATAAAGAACGGTCGGGAACCACCAAATGCTCATCTATACCGATAACTTTGCCGAAGCCCTCACAGGTGGGGCAGGCACCGATCGGGGAGTTGAATGAAAACATCTGGTCATTGGGTTCTTCAAAAGTGATACCGTCTGCTTCGAACTTTGTGCTGAAGGAGAACAGTTGTGTTGTTCCGTCCGGCAGGTAAAAGCGTAGCATACAGGTTCCGTCGCCTTCGTACATGGCTGTTTCGGCAGAGTCGGTGAGGCGGCTGATAGCATCTTTGGTGTCGGCTACTGCCATACGGTCTACCAGCAGATAAACTTCGTCGCCTGCTACGGGCTTGTATTCATCAATACGTTTCATCTCACCGTTCACTTCGATACGGTTGAATCCCTGTTTGAGGTCTATTTCCAGTTGCTGTTGCAGGCTGCGGTCTTCACGCAGGTGGATAGGGGTCAGTACGGTGTATCTTGTCCCTTCCGGGTGTGATAACATACAGTTGATGATGTCTTCCGTCGAATGTTTCTTCACTTCCTGTCCGCTTACAGGGCTGTATGTTCTCCCTACACGGGAGTACAGCAAACGGAGATATTCATAAATTTCTGTGGAAGTTCCTACGGTGGAACGGGGATTGCGGCTGTTTACTTTCTGTTCTATGGCAATCGCAGGCGGAATGCCTTTGATAAAATCGCATTCCGGTTTGCTCATTCGTCCGAGAAACTGGCGTGCGTAGCTACTTAGGCTTTCTACGTAGCGGCGTTGTCCTTCTGCGTAGAGGGTGTCAAAAGCGAGAGATGATTTTCCTGAACCTGATAATCCGGTGATGACAACAAGTTTGTTGCGTGGAATATCTACATCGATGTTTTTTAGGTTGTTTACTCGTGCGCCTTTGATCGAAATATAGTTATTTTCTGACATAAAATGCTCCTTGTTTTATGGTAGTCGGCAAAGTTAGCGAATTTATCGGGAGTTTGTATTATCTTTGCGTCACATTATTACGATTTAAGAATATTATGAAGCTGAAAAACTACTGTGGGAGTGAGGGCACAGGTGCCGACGGGCGACAAATATCCCAAACGTGAGTTTCGTGCTGCATGGATACAGGCTGTCAACGGACAGTTTCGCGGTGTTCCCACAGAACGACTGAAACAAACACTGATTAGCCAGTTGAACTCGCTTCAAGGGGCGGGTATTAATGCGATTATCTTTCAAGTGCGTCCCGAAGCGGATGCGTTGTATGCTTCGCAACATGAACCGTGGAGCCGTTTTCTGACAGGGACACAAGGACAAATGCCTTCGCCTATGTGGGACCCGATGCAGTTCATGATTGAGGAATGCCGGAAACGGAATATGGAGTTTCATGCCTGGATTAATCCTTATCGGGTGAAAACCTCCCTGAAGAACCAGTTGGCGCCGGAACATATATATAATCAGCATCCGGAATGGTTTGTTACTTATGGAGACCAATTGTACTTCGACCCGGCACTTCCCGAGAGTCGTGAATATATCTGTAAAATCGTGACGGATATTGTGTCCCGCTATGATGTGGACGCTATCCACATGGATGACTATTTCTATCCTTATCCTATTAAGGGAGTCGATTTTCCCGATAACGCAAGTTTTGCCCGTTATGGCGGAGGCTTTACTAACAAGGCGGACTGGAGACGTAGTAATGTGAATGTGTTGATTAAGAAATTGCACGAAACCATTCGGGGGGTGAAGCCGTGGGTAAAGTTCGGAATCAGTCCGTTCGGAATCTATCGTAATCAGAAAAGTGACCCGTTGGGAAGTAATACCAATGGCTTGCAGAATTATGACGATCTGTATGCTGATGTTCTGCTTTGGGCGCGTGAAGGCTGGATTGATTATAATATTCCGCAGATTTACTGGGAAATCGGTCATAAGGCGGCCGACTATGAGACATTGGTGAAGTGGTGGGCTACGCATTCGGAGAACCGTCCGTTATTTATCGGCCAGTCAGTGACAAATACGATTCAGCACGCTGACCCGCAGAATCCTTCTATGAATCAGCTTCCCCGGAAAATGGCTTTACAGCGTGCTTATCAGACGATTGGCGGTAGCTGTCAATGGTATGCGGCAGCTGTTGTTGAAAATCAGGGAAGATATCGCGATGCGCTGGTTTCGGAATATCACAAATATCCGGCATTAATCCCCGTATTCGACTTTATGGATGATAAGGCTCCGGACAAGGTGCGCAAGATGAAGAAAATATGGACTGAAGACGGCTATGTGCTTTTCTGGACTGCTCCGAAAGCTGAAACGGAAATGGATAAGGCTGTGCAATATGTGGTCTATCGTTTTGGCAGAAAAGAAAAGGTGAATCTTGACGACCCTTCACATATTGTTGCTATCACTCGTAATCCTTTCTACAAACTTCCATACGAAACAGGAAAAACAAAGTACCGCTATGTGGTGACTGCGTTAGACCGTCTTCATAATGAATCGAAGTCGGTTAGCAAGAAAGTAAAACTGTGATAAAAGTAAAACTGTAATAAGTGAAGAATAGAAAAAGAGGCTGACTAACAATTCAGTAGTATCTTCAATTCTCCTCCTTCGGGAAGGAGGAGTCCCCGTAGGGGGAGGTGGTAGGAAAATACATAAGTCGTTTATTTTCAATATTGTGTATCCGCCTACCACCCCAGCAATTAATAAAGCAATAATCCTGCAATGCCGCAGGCTATAATCATTAATATAGGATTAGCTTTATATTTTCTGGTTCCGATGAAAGCGACTAGAAAGATGATAATACTGATAACGAATGAGTAAGTGTCAGTTGTCGGTGAACCGAAATTTTCTACATTCATCAATACCAGTGCGGCGGAAGCCAACAGGCCGACAACTGCGGGACGCAGTCCGCTAAATATGGATTCTACTACCGGATGTTTCTGATATTTCAGGAAGAATTTGCTAATGGTCAGCATCAAGATGAAGGAGGGGAGGACTACAGCAAAGGTAGCAATGACCGATCCCACGACACTCCCCGTAGAGGTGAATCCGACGTACGTAGCCGCATTAATCCCGATAGGTCCCGGTGTCATTTGGCTGATTGCAACAATATCCGTGAACTCCTGCGAGCTCACCCAACCATAACGGGTTACTACTTCCCCTTGAATCATGGAGAGCATCGCATAACCTCCTCCAAATCCAAAGAGCCCGATCTTAAAAAACGTATAGAATAACTGAAGATAGATCATCTCTTTTTAATTTTTTACCATGAATCTTGAATAATGAACAGGGAACGATAACTCTCGACTCTCCATTCTCAACTTTCTACTTTTCTAAATTTTCCCCAGAGGAAGCCTCCCACTCCCGCAGCAATAATAATCCAGATAGGCGAGAACCCCAATAGCCAGATCAGCAGTGCCGAAACAACAGGAATCCACAGGTTGTGGCGGTTGATTTTAGCGGACCGGCCCATTGTGAAAGTCGGGGCGGCAATAAGTGCCACTACCGCCGGTCGGATTCCTTTGAAGATGCGTTCCACAATCGGGTTGTCTTTAAAACTATGGAAAAATAGAGCAATCGCCAATATAATGATGAAGGAAGGCAAAATTGTTCCTAATGCTGTGATAATACTTCCTCGGATACCACGCAACTTGTATCCTATAAAGATAGAAATATTGACTGCCAAAATGCCCGGAGCAGATTGGGAGATAGCCAGCAGGTCGATAAAATCTTCCTGCGCAATCCATTTCCGCTTCGTAACAATTTCATTCTCAATAAGCGGCACCATTGCGTACCCTCCTCCGATAGTAAAGGCGCCTATTTTAAAAAAAATTCCAAATGATTCGAGATAGATGTTCATTCTTTCTTTTCTCCTCCTTTCTTGTTTGTTCTCTTTTCTTTGCCGTATTGGCTGGGACTTACGTTAAAATGCTTCTTGAATACTTCACGGAAGTATTTCGCATCACTGAATCCTGTCATTTCTGCTATTTCTGTTATGCTATGTGTGTTCTCTTTCAATAATTGCACGGCATACTTCAACCGGATCAGACGGATATAATCTCCCGGAGCCTGGTCGGTCAATGCCCTGAGTTTGTTGTAGAAACTTGTACGGCTCATGCCTACCAGGTTGCAAAGTACATCTACGGTAAGGGCCGGGTTATCTATATTGTCTTTTATATGCTTTTTGACGTTGGCAATAAACTTCCAGTCAATGTCCTGTGAGCAGTTGATGCATTCGTCATCTTCTTCCTCATCATCCAGCTCCAGATTGGCATACTTACTGCGCAAAAGAGCACGGTTAGTCAGCAGATTGTCGACAGTCGCTTTTAATATACCTATATTAAACGGTTTCAAGATGTATTCGTCGGCACCGATTTTAAGTCCGGACAAGATATCTTTCTCATTATTCAGAGCTGTCAGCAGGATAACCGGAATGTGCGATGTCTCTATGTTGTTTTTGAGTTCCTTGCATAATTCGTCTCCCCGCATTTCCGGCATCATAATATCAGAGATAACCAACTCCGGTTTGTATTCGGGGATGATCGTCAACGCTTCTTTTCCGTTGGAACACGTTTGTACAGTATATTCTTCTGATAATGTCTGCAACAGATAGTTGCGTAATTCATCGTTATCCTCCACAATCAGAATCCGCCGGTGTTCACCGTTCAACTTCTTATGTGCGTTTTCGTATATTTCGGGTGAGGGAGCAGGTACATTGCTTAGGGTTCTGTTTTCCTGACGTTGTTTGCTCAGTGTTGCCAGATGTGCCTTACGGAAACGCTTGCTGTCTTTCGGGAAAGATACCTTGATAACCGAACCTTGATTTTCCACACTCGACAAATTAATCTTACCTTTATGCAGCCGCACTAATTTCCAGACAAGCATCAGTCCGATCCCGCTACCCGTCACTTTGGAGTTGATTGCATTGCTGCCACGGAAATGCAGCTTGAACAGTTTTTTCTGTTCGCTGGCCGGAATTCCGATTCCTGTATCCCTGACTTCGACGCTCCACGAGTCTGTATTGTCGGACACGAAAATCTGTACATTACCGTTTTCCGGAGTGTACTTCAAGGCATTCGAGATTATGTTTTTCAGGATTGATTCCATTTTTTCCTTATCAAACCATACATTCATATACCTGAAATTACTTTCGTGGGTGAAGTTGATATGTTTGATATTGGCGTACTGCTGGAAAGCATTGTATATTTCGGTTGTAAATGTGTTCAGTTCATGTTCCGAAATATATAGTTCGGAGGAATATACGTCCGCCCTCTCGAAGTTTATTAGATTGGTGGTGAGACGTAGCAGGGCATTTACATTCCGTAATGCAGTATTCATATTGGATATTCCTTCCTTGCTTAGTTCTTCTTTTTCACGAAGATCTTCCAGTGGCGCTTTGATAAGCGTCAACGGAGTACGGATGTCGTGTGCAGTGTTGATAAAGAAATGAATCTTTTCGTCGGACACTTTACGTTGTTTCCTTAGGATCAGAATACGTAATGAGACAGCAGCGATAAAGACAAGGATAACGATATAGAGCAACATTGCCCAAACGGTCAGCCAAAAAGGCTGGGCGATGATAATATCTATACTCCTTTCTTCGAGCATAATACGCTGGTCCTCATTGGAGATAGCACGTACCCTTAACGTATATTTTCCCGGTGCGAGGTTAGTATAACGGATTGTGTTTTCTGTCCCCGGTTTGCTCCATTCTTCGTAAAAGCCTTCCAGTTTCCAGGAATAAAGGACATTAGAAGGATAGTCATAGTTGATAGAAGAAACCTGTAACGAGAAAATATTCTGGTTATATTTTAATTTCAGCTCTTTCGTATTGTTGATACTTGCCTTTAGCGGGGAATTTTTGTCTCCCGGGTAGATCGTTTGATAAAACAGTTTGAAATCGCTGAATATCATTTTGGAAGAATAGGTTCTGGGAAGTTTCATGTCTTTATTGAACTCTACTGCCCCGTTCGAACTTCCGAAAATAAAGTTGTTGTTCTTTCGCAGGGTACCGGACAATGCATTGAAATGTGTGGTCATAAGTCCCATTTCTTTTGTCCAGTTGTGAAATGTTTTTTGGTTAGGATAAAAGCTGGTCAGACCGCTTTCCGTGCTAAGCAGAATATCTTCGTCAGCGTCTGAAAGCAAGGTATAGATATTGTTGGAAATCAATGCGCAATTTCCCGTATGATAATGAGTGAACAGTTTGGTGTGAGGATCGTAAATTAATAATCCGGAGCCACTGGTTCCTATATATAGCGATCCTTTCTTGGTCTGGTATAAAGAATATATATAGTTTGATTCTACGGGAAGTTTGATACGTTCATATTTACCCGATTCTTTATCCAATAAAAACAATCCGGTCGCACTGCCTATCCACATACTTTTGGCATCGCGTTCGAGAATTGCAGTAATGGAGTTCAGTCCGTGGTACAGTTGTATATTTTTAGTGTGTACATTGATACGTTTCAGATTATAAAATCCTCCGCTCCAGATATTTCCTTGTGAGTCTTTACGGATATCACGTATATACTTATCCGGGCGTATGTTCTCATATGCATACGAAGCCGGAGTAAAATAGCTGACATTGGAAGATCTCTTGTCTATCTGATAAATGCCGGAGAAGTATCCGCCGGCCCAGACAACTCCGGGAAGCACTTCGCACAGGGTAGTGAAAATATGACTTCTGCTATCCTGGTTCTTCTCAAAAGAACTGAGGAAGGAACGCCATTGTCCGGTCTTGGAATTTAAGAGACTGATTCCATTATTGGTTCCGAACCATAAGTCACCGTCACTGTCTTCGATAATCGAATTAACCTGGTCGTTTATCAAAGACTGTCTGTTGCCGATAGAATGCTTGATCCATTTATAGCTGGAATAGCGATTATTCTGTACGGTGATTCCGATAGGGTAGTTCGCCAACCATATCCGTTCTTCTTCTATATAAAGATCATTGATACTGTTGCCGTTCATGCCGTTATTACTGTTGTAATCAGCAATAATGTAAGGCTCCATCTGATAGGTTTCAACATTCATTTTATGTACACCGCCGCCATCTGACGCTATCAACAATTCTTTGGCGTTTAAGGGCTTGATTCGTGTAATGCTGATATCTTTCAGACTATGTGGAGGTTGTGTGACGGACTTGGTCGACATATCATAGATGAGCACTCCCCGTTGGAAAGTTCCGATAAACAATTTACGAATCTTTGTGTCGAAATGTAGATCGAGTATTTGTGCTTTCACATTCTCCAGCTTGTCGCAGTGAATAAGTTCCAGTGTGTTGTTTTCCAACTTGGCATAGTGGATTCCCATTTCCGTGCCAATGAAGTAATGTGTGTCGTCAATCTGTTCGATGTCATTGATTTCTTCACTGATGTCATTCTTTATGTGAGTGACTTCTCCTGTATCCGTGTTATAAATAAAGATAGTTTCCTCATTACACAACCAGATATGCTTGCTCTGATCGAGCCATGCGAAACTTACCGGAGCCGGCAAATCACGGAAGTTCTCTATGGGCAGTTTATATACGAGTGTGAAGCAGTCGTGGATCTGGTCATACCGGAATATCTTTCCTTTTTTCCCGATTTCCCATAATACATCTTCCTTATCAATATATAGCCAATTGAGGTTCAGTAGCGAATTAACCTCTACGTCACCGTCCATTAGTTTGTATCGTTTGAAATCTTTTCCATTGTATCTGTCAATACCTTCATGGGTGAGGAACCACATATATCCGGTTCTGTCTTTCTGGATATAGTAAACTCGCCGGTTGCTTAGCCCATCTTCCACTCCAATATATTGGTACGTCTGAGCGATACAGGTTAGAGGAAACAATAAGATTAGAAAAATCCATTTTTTCATATAAATAGGACTTTTAAGGGTTATTGAATCTTGTTCTGAGGGGGAAAGTTTGACAAAATTAAGAAGATTTTTCGACACTACAAAATTTTGGAGTAAGGATTACGTCGTACTTGAATTGAAGCGGATGAGGAGCTTTTTCAGCTATTTGTATTTAGTGCTTATTTGTGGAACTTTAGTTGTATATAAACGAATTTAGGTAGTAGGAATATTGGGATAAACTAAAAGGCTGGTACTTTTTGGGAAGTACCAGCCTTAAAAAATATAAAGCAATTATTTATCTCACCTTTTCTTCAATCCACTTGCGGGCATTGACAAATGCTTCAATCCACGGAGTTACCTGATCGCTGTTTTTGCGGTCTGCCGGATAACAACCGTTCTGCCATGGGAAGATAGCGCGTTCCAAGTGAGGCATCATAGCCAGATGACGGCCGTCGGCGCTGGCAAGTCCGGCGATAGAATAGTCGGAACCGTTCGGGTTTCCGGGATATTCGTCATAGCTGTATTTTGCCACTACATTATATTTGTCTTCATCGTAAGGCAGAGAGAATTTTCCTTCTCCGTGAGCTACCCAGATACCTAGTTTGCTACCGCTCAATGAACCGAACATAACGCTGCGGTTGGTAGGGATAGTCAGGCCGACAAAGGTAGACTCGAATTTATGGGAATCATTGTGAAGCATCTTACCTTTCTTTTTGTGTTCAGGATTGATAAGTCCAAGCTCCATCATCAACTGGCAACCGTTACAGATACCCAGTGACAATGTATCTTCACGAGCATAGAATTTATCGAGTGCTTCTTTTGCCTTTTCGTTGAACAAGAAACCGCCTGCCCAGCCTTTGGCTGAACCAAGTACGTCGGAGTTGGAGAAACCGCCGCAATAAACGATCATGTTTACGTCTTCCAGTGTTTCACGTCCGCTGATAAGGTCGGTCATTGTCACATCTTTCACGTCAAAACCTGCCAAATAGAGTGAATAAGCCATTTCGCGTTCGCCGTTCGTTCCTTTTTCGCGGATGATAGCTGCGCGGACACCGCTCGGAGTACGACGGTCCGGAGTAATACCGTATTGAGAAAGTTTGCCTTTGAATTCTGGCATGAAAGCAAATTCAACCGGCTGCATCTTGTAGTTTTCAAAACGTTTTTTGGCGCAACCGTTCATGGATTGTTTGCGGTCGAGCAGGTAAGAAGAAGAATACCATACATCACGCATATAGTCGATACCGAATTGGTAGGTAGCGTCTCCTTTGGATACGAGGATGTGGCGTTCGTCGGTAGGTTTACCCAACTTCAGGTAGCCTACGCCTGCGTCTTCCAGAATCTTCTTCACCTCTTCTTTGTGCTTGTCGCTGACCTGGATAACAATACCCGGATTTTCTGCAAACAGAATCTTGACAATATCCTGTTCCTTCATCTTGTCGAGGCTGATTTCCATACCGCCTTCCACATTGGCGAAGCACATTTCGAGCAATGTAGTGATCAGACCACCGGCAGAAATATCATGTCCGGCAAGAATCAATCCTTTGTTTACCAGTTCCTGTACGGCAAGGAAAGCATCGCGGAAATACTCTGCGTCTTGTACGCAAGGCACATCGTCACCCACTTTGCCCAATGACTGTGCAAAGGCGGAACCGCCGAGCTTCAGTTCGTCGAAGCTGAAGTCAATATGATAAAGAGTTGTTTTTTCGTTGTTTACCAATACCGGAGATACAACCTTCTTCACGTCGGAAACTTCGCCGCCTGCCGATACAATTACTGTTCCCGGAGAAATTACTTTTTCGCCGTTCGGATACTTCTGCGTCATAGACAGAGAATCTTTTCCGGTAGGAACGTTGATTTGCAGGGCGCAGCAGAAGTCGCTCAATGCTTTCACGGCAGTGTAGAGACGAGCGTCTTCACCTTCCTGTGAACGGCAAGGCCACATCCAGTTGGCAGACAGGGAGATGCTGTCCATGCCCTCTGCCATAGGAGCCCAGACAAGGTTAGTCAGTGCTTCGGATACAGAAAGTATAGAACCGGCAGCCGGATCGGCCAATGCTGCTTGCGGAGCGTGTCCGATAGAGGTAGCGATACCTTTCTCGCCACGGTAGTCGAGTGCTACGACACCACAGTCGCTCAACGGCAATTGAAGTTCACCTTGGCATTGCTGACGGGCTACTTTACCTGTTACCGAACGGTCTACTTTATTGGTCAGCCAATCCTTGCAAGCCACTGCTTCGAGCTGCAATACATTGGTCAGGTATTCATGCAGTTGAGACAATTCGTATTTCGGCATTTCATAATGACGTTCTACGGTTTTGTCTATCATATATGTCTTGGGAGATGAACCGAACATCTGTTCTACGGCAAGATCGAACGGACGTACACCGTCCGCTTGTTGGAAAGCAAAGCGGTGGTCGCCTGTCGTTTCTCCGACTACGTACATCGGGGCACGTTCACGTTCTGCAATCTTGCGCACATGTTCGATAGCTTCTTCTTTGATAAGAAGTCCCATACGTTCCTGGCTTTCATTGGCGATGATTTCTTTGGCAGACAGCGTTTTGTCACCGATAGGCAACTTGCTCATGTCGATCAGACCGCCGCATTCTTCCACCAATTCCGACAGACAGTTGACGTGACCTGCCGAACCATGGTCATGAATAGAAACAACCGGATTCACATCTTCTTCACAAAGGGCACGGACTACGTTGTTGGCACGTTTCTGCATTTCTGCATTCGCACGTTGCACGGCGTTCAACTCGATACCACTACTGTAACGACCGGTATCTACTGAAGATACGGAACCGCCGCCAAGTCCGATTCGGTAGTTGTCACCACCGATAACGACTACTTTGTTTCCGGCTTCCGGTGCGCCTTTCAGACAGTCGCGCTGTGTACCGTAGCCTACACCTCCGGCAAGCATGATAACTTTGTCATAGCCGTAAACCTCATTGTTCTCTGTATGTTCGAAAGTCAGTACCGAACCGCAGATCAGTGGCTGGCCGAACTTGTTTCCGAAATCGGAAGCGCCATTAGACGCCTTAATCAGAATCTGTTCTGGAGTCTGGTACAACCATTTGCGTACCGGAAGGATTTCTTCCCATTCGCGGCCTTCGTCTGTGCGTGGGTAAGAAGTCATGTAGACAGCAGTACCTGCAATCGGCCATGAACCTTTACCACCACCCATACGGTCACGAATTTCACCGCCTGTACCGGTAGAAGCACCGTTGAACGGCTCTACGGTTGTCGGGAAATTGTGAGTTTCCGCTTTTAGCGAGATAACACTCTTGATGTCCTTGATCTGGAAGAAATCAGGTTTTGAGTGGTCTGCCGGAGCAAACTGTTCAACAACCGGACCTTCTGCAAAGGCTACATTGTCTTTATAAGCAGAAATGATTTTATTCGGATTTTCTTGTGTAGTCTTTTTAATCATCTGAAACAAGGAGGATTCCTGTTCCACACCGTCGATGATGAACGTTCCGCCGAAGATCTTGTGACGGCAGTGCTCGGAGTTGATTTGTGCAAAACCGAAAACTTCGGAATCGGTCAGTTTGCGTCCGAGGTCGTTTTCTACTTTTTTCAAGTAGTCCATTTCTTCTTTTGAAAGAGCAAGGCCTTCTTTTTCGTTGTAGTCCTCAAGGTCTTCGATGTAGATAATTGGTCCCGGTTGGCGGTTGGTAGTGAATACGTTTTGGTCGAGTCCTTTGTACATGCGTTGCAGCATCGGGTCGTGGTCGGCGTTTTCATCCTTTACGGGAAAATACTCCTCGATGCGGGTGATACCTTCGAGTCCCATGTTTTGGGTGATTTCTACTGCATTCGTACTCCAGGGAGTAATCATTTCACGGCGTGGACCGACGAAACAGCCTTTCAGGTTTTCTTCACTTTCCGTCACGGCTTCTCCAAAAAGCCAGCAGAGTTTATTACTTTCGTCCGGGGTGAGCTGATGATTGCTCTCTACGGCAATCACGCTCTTGGAAGGGGTTCTGAAAAAAAGAATCATGTTGTATATTTACGATTTTACGATTTTACGATTTACGATTGAAGTTTCTACGGGAGAAACTCTTCTCTTTTTCTGTGGTGCAAAGATAAGCAAATTCGTTGGTGGTGAGAAATAAAACGGAAATAAATATCTTGTCGGCTTTCCTTTTTATGGGCCGACTTATTTTTGCGTTGCGATGAATTAATATCGGTTTCTTATGGATTTATTTGTTGTATACCTAAAAACTGTTCCTGATGTTGCAACCATTTATTCGTCAGACAGCTGTCAGACGAATAAATTAATACCTACGGGCTGCTAGTTCTCTGTGTACAAAGATTTAGCTTTTAGGGATAAAGGGAATAATTTGCGCTGTCCGCGTTTTCGAAGTCTTATTTTAAATTTCTCCTGCTTCATGAATTAGGGATGATTCGTTGGAAAAAACGTTAATATCCTATTCTCATATCACAAAAAAGTGCGATATTTGCGGAATGATTCAGATAGAGACAATATTCGATATATTAGTTAAAGGCTTTATTATTGGCGTTGTTGTGTCCGCACCTCTCGGTCCGGTGGGCGTATTATGCATCCAAAGGACTTTGAATAAGGGGCGTTGGTACGGATTTGTGACAGGCCTGGGAGCCTCTTTGAGCGATATAGCTTACGCTCTGCTTACGGGTTATGGCATGAGCTTCGTTTCCGATTATATTAATAAAGGAAGTTTTTATCTGCAATTGCTCGGCAGCGTTATGTTGCTTGTTTTCGGAATTTATACCTTTCGCAGTAATCCGGTAAATTCTATCCGTCCGGCTTCGTCCAATAAGGGATCTTATTTTCATAATTTTATAACTGCATTTTTCGTCACTCTTTCTAACCCTTTAATCATATTCCTGTTCATCGGACTTTTTGCCCGTTTTGCCTTTGTGCAACAGGGCGTTTTAGTCTTTGAAGAGATAACGGGATATTTTGCTATCGCTGCCGGCGCATTGACTTGGTGGCTCGGAATCACTTACTTTGTGAACAAGGTACGTACTAAGTTCAACCTGCGTGGCATTTGGATACTGAATCGTGTCATTGGAAGCATTGTGATGTTGGTATCTGTAGCTGGATTGATTTATACTTTGTTGGGAGAGTCAATTTATTAGGAGATAACATTATGAATCAAATAGCTCAACAACTGAAAGAGAGAAACATTGCCGAATATCTTATATATATGTGGCAGGAAGAAGACCTCATCCGTGCCAATCATTGTGAACCGGAAGAACTGGAGACTAATGTGATTGTCCGTTATCCGGAGGACCAGCGTGCTGCCATGAGAGAGTGGTATGGCAATCTGATAACGATGATGAGTGAAGAAGGGGTACGTGAGAAAGGACATTTACAGATCAATAAGAATGTTATTCTCAACCTGACGGAGTTGCATAATGCTTTATCTTCTTCTCCTAAATTCCCTTTTTACAGTGCTGCCTATTTCAAGGCATTGCCATTTATTGTAGAGCTACGGACTAAGAACGGGAAAAAGGAGGAACCGGAACTGGAAACGTGCTTTGAAGCGTTGTACGGTGTGCTCTTACTACGTTTGCAAAAGAAGCCGATCAGTGAAGGGACGGCGAAAGCGATAGAGGCTATCAGTAGTTTTCTTTCTATGCTGGCAAACTATTATGATAAAGACCGTAAAGGTGAATTAAAACTTGATGAATAAATGAGAATTTTAGTAACGGGTGCCGACGGTCAGCTTGGCAACGAAATGCAAGTACTTGCAAAAGAGAATCCACAACATACGTATTATTTCACAGATGTGCAGGAACTGGACATCTGTGATAAACAAGCTGTATGGGCTTATATTGCGGAAAAGAGAATAGAATTGATTGTGAATTGTGCAGCTTACACGGCGGTAGATAAAGCGGAAGATAACCCAGAACTGGCCTATAAGTTGAATTGTGAAGCGGCGAAAGAGTTGGCAAGTGCTGCACAATTTAATGGTGCGGCAATGATACAGGTTTCTACCGATTATGTGTTTGACGGCACTGCCCACATTCCTTATACGGAAGATTGTGACCCTTGTCCGGATTCTGTATATGGCACTACTAAGCTGGAAGGAGAATATGATGTGATGAATTATTGTGAGAAAGCGGTAGTTATCCGTACCGCATGGCTCTATTCCACTTTCGGCAATAATTTCGTAAAGACAATGATTCGTTTAGGGAAAGAACGTGACAGTCTGGGAGTGGTTTTCGACCAGATCGGAACGCCCACTTATGCCAATGACCTCGCTCAAGCTATCTATACCATTATAAATAAAGGTATAGTTCGCGGCATCTATCATTTCAGCAATGAAGGTGTTTGCTCATGGTATGATTTTACGGTGGCTATCCATCGCTTGGCAGGAATTACTTCATGTAAAGTGAAACCTCTGCACACGGCAGAATATCCGGCGAAGGCGAACCGTCCTGCATATTCCGTACTGGATAAGACAAAGATAAAAACAACGTTCGGCATCGAAATCCCTCATTGGGAGGAAAGCCTCAAAAGATGCATTGACACCTTATAATATATATGGCAGATAATACAGAAATACAGAGACGGCGAACGTTCGCCATTATTGCGCATCCGGATGCGGGTAAGACATCATTGACGGAAAAGCTGCTGCTTTTCGGTGGTCAGATTCAGGTGGCGGGTGCTGTAAAAAGTAATAAGATTAAGAAAACGGCTACATCCGACTGGATGGAGATTGAGAAACAGCGTGGTATCTCGGTGACGACTTCTGTAATGGAATTTGATTATCGGGATTACAAGATTAACATCCTTGATACTCCGGGTCACCAGGACTTTGCCGAAGATACATATCGTACGCTGACTGCGGTAGATAGCGTTATCATCGTGGTCGACGGTGCGAAAGGTGTGGAAACCCAGACACGGAAATTGATGGAAGTGTGCCGCATGAGAAAGACTCCGGTAATTATTTTCGTTAATAAGATGGACCGTGAAGGTAAAGATCCTTTCGACTTGCTGGATGAACTGGAGGAAGAACTGATGATTCAGGTACGTCCTTTGTCCTGGCCGATTGAGCAGGGAGCACGTTTCAAGGGAGTATACAATATATATGAGCAGAAATTGGACTTGTATCAACCGTCTAAACAAATGGTGACGGAAAAGGTGGAAGTCGATATACATACGGAGGAACTGGATCAGCAGATTGGAAAGCCGTTGGCAGACAAATTGCGTGGTGATTTGGAACTGATTGAAGGCGTTTATCCCGAACTTGATGTCGAGTCTTATTTGGCAGGAGATTGCGCACCGGTATTCTTCGGTTCTGCACTGAATAACTTTGGTGTGCAGGAACTGTTAAACTGCTTTGTGGAGATTGCTCCGAGCCCTCGTCCTGTACAAGCGGAAGAACGTGAAGTAAAACCGGACGAACCTAAGTTCACCGGATTTATCTTCAAGATTACAGCCAATATCGACCCGAACCACCGTTCATGTGTTGCTTTCTGTAAGATTTGTTCCGGTAAGTTTGTGCGCAATGCACCTTATCAGCACGTCCGCCACGGGAAGACGATGCGCTTTTCGTCGCCTACTCAGTTTATGGCACAGCGTAAAACAACGATTGATGAGGCCTATGCCGGCGATATTATCGGTTTGCCGGATAACGGTACTTTCAAGATTGGCGATACGCTGACGGAAGGTGAGATATTGCATTTCCGTGGTTTACCCAGTTTCTCACCGGAGATGTTCAAGTACATTGAGAACGCAGATCCGATGAAACAGAAGCAGTTGGCGAAAGGTATCGACCAGTTGATGGACGAAGGTGTGGCACAGTTGTTTGTCAATCAGTTCAATGGACGTAAGATTATCGGTACGGTGGGACAGTTGCAGTTTGAGGTAATTCAGTATCGTTTGTTGAACGAGTATAATGCATCTTGTCGTTGGGAGCCGGTAAGTCTGTATAAGGCTTGCTGGGTGGAAAGTGATGATCCGGCAGAGTTGGAAGCTTTCAAGAAACGTAAATATCAGTATATGGCAAAGGATAGAGAGGGACGCGATGTGTTCCTTGCCGACTCCGGTTATGTACTTCAAATGGCTCAAATGGATTTTAAACACATAAAATTCCATTTTACGAGCGAATTTTAATCGCTGTTTTATAGAATTTAACTAAAAGAAAGGGTAAAAACGAAAGAAACATATCTCATATAAATGAGAGGGGAGGGAAATGAATACATTATTCTGGAGTAAGATTCAGCGGGGGGATGAAGGAGCATTCCGGCAGCTTTATGAGCAATATGCAGATTTGCTGTATGGATATGGCATGAAGATAGCCGGTGATGATGATTTGGTCACAGATGCGATACAGACGTTGTTCGTATATATCTTTGAAAAAAGAGAAACCTGTGCTGTGCCTCAATCTATATCTGCCTATCTGTGTGTGTCGTTGAGACATATCATAGTCAATGAATTGAAGAAAGAGAATGGTGGTATATTCAGATCGTTGGACGATGTAGATACGAATGAATATAAGTTTGATCTCGAAATCGACATTGAAACGGCGATTATCCGCTCTGAATTAGAAAGAGAACAATTAAAAGTCTTGCAGAGAGAAATTAATAACCTGACGAAGCAACAGCGGGAAGTGTTATATCTGAAGTATTATAAGAAGATGAGTTCAGATGAGATTGCGCAGGTAATGGGATTGACTTCCCGTACCGTATATAACACGACTCACACGGCAATATCCAGGTTAAGAGAGCAGTTGAGTAAAACTTTCCTGCTTGCGGTGGGAGCTAATTTATGGATTTTTAATTGATGTGAGGCATGGAGGATAATACGGAACTTTTAGAAAAATATATCGAAGAAGGTAAGCTTCCTCTGAAAGGCGAGTTGTTTTCCCGTAAGGCGAAGATTGCTGAGAAGTTGAGGTTGTATCGTGAAGAAAGTCGTCGGATTACTGTAAGCCGCCAACGGAAACGGGGAGGTGAAAGGTCGGCAGCCCTGTATTGGGGAATAGCGGCTATGTTTATTGTTCTTTTGGGAATAGGTGGTTACTATTTCTCAGAGGAAAAACTAGTAACGGAAACTACGGCAATGGATTATGAACTGCCGGATGGCAGTAAAGTAAAGCTGATGGGAAACTCTTCTCTGTCTTATAATCGCGTCACATGGTTTTGGGAACGTAAACTTCAACTATTGGGAAAAGCTTTGTTTAAAGTGACTCCCGGAAAGACTTTTACGGTTCAGACCGAAGCCGGAGACGTTTCAGTGCTCGGAACCAAATTCCTGGTGGTACAACAAGGAAAGAAAATGCTTGTAAACTGTGAAGAGGGCAGCGTGAAAGTTGCGACGCCGGTGGGACAACGGACATTGACTGCAGGACAGAGTGTTCGGTGTGACGAAACTAAGATAGTACCTGTGGAAAGAAAGGTACCAACACCGGAAGCCGAATACCCGGAAGTTCTGGGCTATGAAGATGACCCGCTGATTAATGTAGTGGCGGATATCGAACAAATATTCAAATTGACAGTTATCGGGCATGAGAAATGTGAAGGGCTGACTTATAGTGGAACGGTTCTGACTAGAGACTTGAATGCGACGTTGGAAAATGTCTTCGGTTCTTCCGGAATCGGTTATCAACTTCGAGAGAAAGAAATTATTTTAGAATAAAAAAAGAGGCTGAATTCAGCCTCTTTTTTATTTAAATCGATTTTTTTTTCGTTTTTTCTTGGTAAAAATGGAGTAAAGGCTTCTCTTCCTAATATAAGTACTCTATGAATAGTAAGATTAAGATTAGAAAAGAATTTGAGTTGCTGTGAGACTAACATGAAAAAAGTCAAAACAAACAATAGATTTTGGTAGCAGAATGAGTAACTACCAAAAATAGTGAGTCGGAAATGGTTCCCTCGCCGGAAGTTATAGTTGTTGAATTAGCTTAGTTTTCCGACTAAAAAGGCTGGGTTGAATTTTAGAAGGTTTACAACCCAGTCTGACACTAATTTTTTTAGAAAGCCGATGAGGCCAGAATGTTGTATTTATGTTGTGACCGGTTTTCTTCTGGTAGTTTGATAGGTTAAGAAGGTATGAAACCAGAAGTAGGGCTAAACCGGGTTGTTATCAGTCAGTGCATTTATTTAATAATTGTTTTATCCAAGGTGTGAGAGAAGCAGGAGGGAGTTTCTCTCATACCATTTGCTTTTATATGCCGAGGACATTTTGTTGTCAATCCTATCCCAAACTTGCGGTTTTATACTTTATTATCCCTTTCTTAATTAATTTTATAATAAAAAATTGGTATTTTCGGACGCTTTTTAGACAAACGGCTTAAATTACTAATAGTTTATTATATGGAAAATATCGAAACAGCGATTCTGCTGATGGTGGTCGGAATGGCTACCGTATTTGTTATTCTGCTGATTGTGATTTATTTAGGTAAATTGCTGATTACTTTAGTCAACAAGTATGCTCCCGAAGAAGTGGCTCCTGCCAAACAGGAAACGCCGAGAGGTCCTGCGCCTATTCCGGGGAATATCCTGGCTGCCATTACTGCGGCCGTGAATGTTGTGACACAAGGTAAGGGAAAGGTCACCAAAGTAGAAAAGTTATAATTAATCAAGTATATCATTATCATTGAAAGACATGAAAAGAGAAGTAAAGTTTAGTTTGGTATTCCGAGATATGTGGCAGTCGGCTGGAAAATATGTACCTCGTGTAGACCAACTCGTGAAGGTAGCTCCTGCCATTATTGAAATGGGCTGTTTTGCCCGTGTAGAAACTAATGGCGGAGGTTTTGAACAGGTAAATTTATTGTTTGGCGAAAACCCGAATAGAGCCGTGCGCGAATGGACAAAGCCATTTCACGAAGCAGGCATTCAAACCCATATGCTCGACCGCGCACTGAACGGACTCCGGATGAGCCCCGTTCCGGCGGATGTCCGCAAATTGTTCTACAAAGTGAAGAAAGCGCAAGGTACAGATATCACCCGTACATTCTGCGGATTGAATGATGTACGCAACATTGCTCCTTCCATTACATACGCCAAAGAGGCAGGAATGATTTCACAATGCTCGCTTTGTATCACTCATTCGCCCATTCATACTGTAGAGTACTACACCAATATGGCGTTGGAACTTATCAAATTGGGGGCGGACGAGATTTGTATCAAAGATATGGCAGGCATCGGTCGCCCCGTTTCATTGGGCAAGATTGTGGCGAATATCAAAGCGGCACATCCCGAAATACCTGTACAGTATCATAGTCATGCAGGTCCCGGATTTAATATGGCAAGTATTCTTGAGGTATGCGAAGCCGGTTGTGATTATATTGACGTAGGTATGGAACCACTTTCATGGGGTACAGGCCATGCCGACCTGCTGAGTGTTCAGGCTATGCTGAAGGATGCCGGTTATCAGGTGCCGGAAATCAATATGGAAGCCTATATGAAGGTGCGTGGCATGATTCAAGAGTTTATGGACGATTTCCTCGGATTGTACATCAGCCCGAAAAACCGTCTGATGAATTCTCTGCTTATCGCTCCTGGACTTCCCGGTGGTATGATGGGTAGTTTAATGGCAGACCTCGAAACGAATCTGGAATCTATCAACAAATATAAGGCAAAACACAATCTGCCGTTTATGACGCAAGACCAGCTTCTGATTAAGTTGTTCGACGAAGTTGCCTATGTATGGCCTCGTGTCGGTTATCCTCCGTTGGTGACTCCGTTCAGCCAGTATGTGAAGAACCTTGCCATGATGAATGTGATGGCTATGGAGAAAGGCAAAGACCGTTGGGGAATGATTGCCGATGATATTTGGGATATGATTCTGGGGAAAGCCGGACGTTTGCCGGGCAAACTTGCTCCCGAAATCATCGAAAAGGCCGAGCGCGAAGGTCGCAAATTCTTCGAAGGAAATCCGCAGGACAACTATCCGGATTCTCTCGACAAGTACCGCAAGTTGATGAAAGAAAATAAGTGGGAAGTGGGCGAAGATGACGAGGAACTCTTCGAGTACGCCATGCATCCGGCTCAATACGAAGCTTATAAGAGTGGAAAAGCGAAAGAGGACTTCCTGGAAGATGTTGCAAAACGCCGTGCAGAGAAAGATAAGTCTCCTGAAGAAGATGCAAAACCAAAGACATTGACTGTACAGGTAGACGGACAGGCTTACCGTGTGACCGTAGCTTATGGCGATGCCGAACTTCCTGCTACACCTGCTGCCGCTGCCGCACCGGCAGGAGAGGGACAGGATGTTCTTTCTCCGCTTGAGGGTAAATTCTTTTTAGTGAAGAATGCGCAGGAAACTGCTATGAAAGTAGGTGACGTGGTGAAAGAAGGTGATGTGCTGTGCTATGTGGAAGCAATGAAAACGTATAACGCCATTCGTGCGGAATTTGGTGGTACAATTACTGCTATCTGCGCTAACCCGGGAGACACTGTTTCAGAAGATGATGTATTAATGAAGATAGGATAATGAACGAGATATTTGAGAACTTATATGAGATGACTGCGTTCAGCAATATCATTGCCGAACCGCAGTTCCTGATAATGTATGCTATCGCGTTTGTCCTGCTTTATCTGGGTATCAAGAAACAGTACGAACCGTTGTTGCTTGTCCCTATCGCTTTCGGTGTGTTGCTTGCCAACTTTCCCGGTGGTGATATGGGAGTGATTCAGGCAGACGAGAATGGCATGGTAATGATAAACGGAGTGATGAAGAACATTTGGGAAATGCCTTTGCATGACATTGCCCATGAATTGGGACTGATGAACTTCATTTATTATATGTTGATTAAAACCGGCTTCTTGCCTCCGATTATCTTTATGGGTGTCGGTGCATTAACGGACTTCGGGCCGATGTTGCGTAATCTGCGTCTTTCTATTTTCGGTGCTGCCGCACAACTCGGTATCTTTACCGTACTGTTGGTATCTATCTTAATGGGATTCACTCCGAAAGAAGCAGCTTCTCTCGGTATCATCGGTGGTGCGGACGGCCCTACGGCTATCTTCACAACGATCAAACTGGCTCCTCATCTGTTGGGCCCGATTGCTATTGCCGCTTATTCTTATATGGCATTGGTTCCGGTGATTATTCCGTTGGTGGTGAAACTTCTTTGTTCTAAGAAAGAGTTGAGTATCAATATGAAAGAGCAGGAGAAGAAATATCCTTCAAAGACCGAAATTAAGAATTTGCGTGTATTGAAGATAATTTTCCCGATTGTAGTAACTACGGTTGTAGCGCTTTTCGTGCCGAGTGCAGTACCTTTGATTGGTATGTTGATGTTCGGTAACCTGGTGAAAGAGATCGGAAGTAATACTTTCCGTTTGTTCGATGCAGCTTCTAATAGTATCATGAATGCCGCCACTATCTTCTTAGGATTATCAGTGGGTGCTACAATGACTACAGAAGCTTTCCTGAACTGGACAACAATCGGTATCGTTATAGGTGGTTTCCTTGCATTCGCCCTTTCTATTACAGGTGGTATTTTGTTTGTGAAACTGGTGAATCTCTTTTCCAAAAAGAAGATCAATCCTCTTATTGGTGCAACCGGATTGAGTGCTGTTCCAATGGCAAGCCGTGTGGCGAATGAGATTGCTTTGAAGTACGACTCCAAGAATCACGTCTTGCAGTATTGTATGGCAAGTAACATCTCCGGAGTAATCGGTTCTGCCGTGGCTGCGGGTGTGTTGATTTCCTTCCTTGCATAATAAAAGAACAACCGGCTTTAGAGATAAGAATCCGGAGATATGGGCAGAGTTATGCTCGTATCTCCGGATTTACTTTTTTGATTTGCTTTCTATTGTTTACAATACTGTTTTCAGACTATTTATTCACTGATAACCTTTCTATATTCAGCTATCGCCATTTTCTCCGACAAATATGCGTTAATTAGATTTGTGTGTGCCTGTGTCCACGATAACTGCGCCGAGAGAACATCCACCATACTTGCTTTACCTTCATTATAAGAGAAGGTAACTAAATCAAGATTTTCATTAGCCAGATTCATGTTCTCTGTTGCAGTTTTCACCTGATATTCCGTTTCCGTCAGTTTAGTTAATGCACCGGACAATTCTTCGTTGATATTATCCGTTATATAACTTTGTTGCAGTTTCTGTATTCCGATGTATGCTTTCTGCTGGCGGTTTGTTTTGAAACGGGCTCCCCAGCGGAAAATAGGAATATTCAGATTAATGCCGACAATAGGATTGAAAGATACGTCATATCCAAGGTTAGGCGTTCCCGTTGCCCAGCCGCCGCTAAAATACATATTTAGTTGAGGGTTAAACTGGCTGAGAGCGGCTTTACGTTGCGCTTGACTTTTCATGATATTTACTTGCGTACTTTCGTAATCAGCGCGCCGTTGCAATACATTTTCCAACGACAGAATCTGTACGGGGGTAAAAGCTGTGTCAATCGAAGAAAGACTGTCTACGGGAGCATTAGGTTCCATACCCATGAGGATATTCAACTTTTGCAATGCTAACGTATAATTCTGACGGGCCTTGATATATTGTAGTTCAGCTTCTTTTAAGCGGGTGGAAATCATCAGTAAGTCTGTACGGCTAATCATTCCATCGTTAAAACGGTCCTGAATGATGTTATATTGCTGTTTGACGATGCTTTGATATTTGTCTGCTGCCTGTAACATAGCTTGTGAAGCGGAGGCATTCCAATAAACAGCATCGCTCTGATAATGAATCTGGTCCAAAGTTAGTTCCTCGTTCAGTTGATTCAGCTTCTCATCCGCTTTCGCAATCTTATGTTGAGCGTTAAGGGCACCACCTGTATAGAGAGGTTGAGAGACGACAAACACCCCTTGATAAGTGTGGTTCCGATATTCTCCCAGCGGTTCGTTCCATGCTTTTAGGTCGCTCATATTCAGAGTACCGTCCGCATTTACGTCTATTTTGGGTAAGAATCCCGTATGAGCTATCTTTCGTGCTTCCGCACTTGCCATTGTCTTTAGTTTTTGTTGTTTCAATATCTGGCTGTAAGCCTCCACTTTGTCGCGATAGGCTTCCCGGCTGAGATAAGGTTGTTGCGCCCGGGCAGTGAAGCCGAGAAGCAACAGTGATATAATTATAAATTGAGTTTTCATTTTATCCATTATAAATAGTAAATTCCCATTTAATCCTTAATCCGTTGAATGGCACAATAAGCCACCGGCAACACAAACAGTGTCAGTATCGAAGCTACCAGCAAACCTCCCATGATAGTGGCTGCCATTCCGCCGAACATCGCATCGAACAGCAACGGCAACATACCCAGAATCGTTGTCCCCGATGCCATTGCTACAGGAACGATACGGCTCGTTGTGGCACTAACCACCGCATCAAGCGGCTTCTTTCCCATCTTAGCTTCCAAATCAATCTGTTCCACAAGTACGATTGCATTCTTGATATTCATGCCGATTAATCCGAGTAATCCGAGGATAGAGAAAAAGTCGAATGATTTGCCAAGTAATAGCAATCCTAACACGATACCGATGAATATCAACGGTAACATCAGCAAAATCACTGTCGGTTTACGATATGTCTTGAATAGGAACAGTAGCGTAACAAACATCAAAAAGAACGTCAACGGAAGATTCTTGGCTAATGCTTCGTTGGATTCTACCTGGCTTTCCTGTTCTCCGAAATATTTCATCGTATATCCTTCCGGAACTTTAATCTCCTTTTGTACCTGCGACCACACTTGGTTGAAGGCTGCAATCGCATTTACTCCGCGGCGCGGGTCACATTGTGCCATCATCACCATTTGTCGGTTGTAATCTTTCACATTAGAGAACCGGTATTGAAAATCAAAATCCGACACTACTTGTTCCAGGCTTGTTGTCTCGTTTCCCGTGCCGAACACCGGAAGCGTGCGTAAGTCATTGATACGGAACGAATCCACCGTATTATCCTTTAGCAGAATAGGGAGCACCTGATCGCCCTGACGGTATTCTCCCAACGTCATTCCCGTTGTACCAATCTGGATACTTTGTGCCATTCCCTGTCGGGATACTCCCAACGGTTGTGCACGTTCCGGACTATACACAGGTTTCCATACCGGAATCTTGTTCCCCCACGAATTGCGGATATTAATCAAATCCGGATTCCGGTGCATAATCTCCAACGCTTGGTTGGTTAGTGCCACAAGCGTATCTGTATTCGGCCCTATAAAACCGATCTCAATAGCAGCGTCTACGGCAGGGGATAATTTGAACAGGCTCGTCCGGGTAATCGCATTCGGATAATTCGCTTTCATATATCCGTCGAAATTCTCCTCATATTCCTTCGTATATTTACTGTCCGTCAGTTCTACCAGTACATTGGCGAAGTTCGGTTTCGGTCCTACTGAAGTAGATGCCAGATAATATCTCAATGGTGTGCTTCCGAAAGTAATTGATACTTTCTTTACTTCCGGCTGTTGTACCAAATGTTCTTCCACCGATTTCATCTCTTTCACCACATCGTTGATACTATACCCGTCCGGGTAGAATACGTCTGCACGGAAATAAGGTTTGTCCAAAGAAGGGAAAAAGTTTTGTGGCATCGTCCCCATGATGACGAGTGAGATGATGAAAAGTGCTACCATAGAACCCAGCGTCAACACCTTGCGGCGGATCAGCGTCCGGAGAATAGAAGCAAACTTATGATAGAAAGGCTTGTCATATGGGTCTTTTGCATCGCCGTTCGCCTTGGCTTTCAGGATAAAATTACCGAATACGGTCGTCTGTGTCAATGCAAGTATCCAACTCAATCCCAGCGAAATGGCGAGTACCACAAACAACGGCTTCACGATTTCCGCTACCGAAGACGGGGCCAGATAAAGTGGCAGGAATGAACAGATAGCAATGAAAGTGGCTCCGAGTAATCCCCATTGCGGTCCTGTGGCACCGTCTATCAATGCCTTTCGCCTGTTTACTCCACGAGCAATGGCAATCTGTGCATTATCCGTCACCACAATGGCATTGTCTACCAGCATACCCATTGCGATAATGAATCCCGCCAGCGACGTACGATTCAGTCCGACACCAAAGAAAGACATGATAAGTAGTGTACCTCCGATAGAAAATATCAGCGATGAGCCAATCAGGACACCGGCACGAAGTCCCATTACCAGCATGATAATCACAATTACAATTAAGATGGACTCAATCAGATTGATGATAAATCCGTTATTGGCTTCGTTGGCTATTTCGTTTTCCAGATAAAGACTTTGCAATTCCAGTCCTACGGGCATAAGCGGGAGTAGTTCACTCAGTTTGGCTTTTACGTTTTCACCTGTCTGCACTACGTCCCGTTGCGGGTCGGTAGAGACACCGATACCGATAGCACGTTTTCCGTTTACGTGCATGATATTGGAAGGAGGATCGAGATAGCCCTTTTCGATAACGGCAATATCTCCCAACTTCACCTGTCCCGCTTTCGTGGTGATAACCTGATTGCGGATATCATCTATGGTCGTATACATACCATTAGCAGTTACCCGTAGCTGTTGTTCCCCTGCGCGGATTTCTCCGGTGTTGATAATCTGGTTTTGTGATTGCAGCAGGCTGGCGAGCTGTTTCGGGTCGATGCCCATGCCTACCAGTTTATTGGTCGAGATGAAGATATTTACTACCTCTGTCTGTACTCCGAACAGTGCCACTTTCATCACACCGTCGGCAGTGACGACTTGTGTTTTAATCCGTTCCGCCCAGTTTCGCATCTCGTCGTAGGAGAAACCATCATCGGCCGTCAGACCGTAATAGATACCGAATACATCGCCGAAATCGTCCGACACAGTCGGCGTAGATGCACCACTCGGCAACTGCGGTTGTATATTGAGTACCTTCCTACGTAGCTCGTCCCACTTTTGCGGAATGGAACTTGCCGATAGTGACGGTTGCAATTCAAATGTGATTTTGGAAAGCCCGTACATAGATTCCGATTTAATCTTGTACACACCACTCATACTTTGTATTTCGCGAGAGATAGGCTCTGTTATCAGACGTTCCACTTCTGCCGGCTCGGCTCCCGGATAACGGGTCATGATAACCGCTGACTTGATGACGAAGGGAGCATCTTCTTTCTTCCCTAGCTTTCCGAAGGAAGAAATCCCTCCGATAAGCAACACAGCAAGAAAGAAATAGATAATCTTCGTGTTGTCTAATGAATATTTGGCTAAGTTCATTTCTCTATATCTTTTACGTTTTCCCCTTCTACTAACTGATATACTCCGGCAATAACAATTTTCTCTTCCGGTTTCAACCCTTTGGAGATAAGTACCTGTGCTTCTCCGGTAGGTGCGTTAACAGTCACTTCTCGTTTGTGTACCTTGTTGTCTTCCACCACCCAGACGTACATCTTCTTTCCTTCGCTTTCACCGAACACGGCGCTTAACGGGATAATTGTCCAACTATCCTGTACCAACGGGCCTACATCTGCCGTGAAACGGATACTGCACGTAAATCCCGGTTTCACTGCATATAAATCCCGGTCGAAAGACGGGTCATCAATAGTAATACTGACCGGAATCCCCGTTCCGTCTGTCGAGATATCAAGATATTCTTCAAGCTTTGCCTGGAAAACATGTCCTTTGAATGTGTCGAACTCTACTAGAAAACGCGGGTCTTTGGTGCGGAGCAGGTAAAGGTAAGCGTCGGGAATTGTAAACTTGATGCGCAGATTGTGTGTATTGACCAACTGCACGATACCTTCACCCGAGTTGACACGCTGATAATTTTCCACAAGACGTTTTTCGATGGAACCATCGAAGGGAGCCGTCAATTTAGTGTCGCGCATATTATTGACGGATAACTCATATTCTGATTTCGCTTTCTGGTAATTAGCCAGGCTGATTTCATATTCCTGAACCGATATGGCTTGGCGGGAGAGGAGGCGCTTGTTGCGTTCCACTTGTGCGGCAGCCGTCTCATACGCCGATTTGGTAGCGGCATATTGCAGGGCGATGTCCCTGGGGTCGATAGCTGCAATCAATTGTCCCTTCTTTACTTTCTCGCCTTCTATGACAGGCAGGTTGATGATTTGTCCGCTGACCCGGAATGCCAGCTTCACATACTCCACGGCTTCTACAATACCCGAAAAATCTTTTCTGATGATCGATCTTGACTCTACAATCGTGGTTTTCACCGGACGGGCCGTTATAACACTCGTTTCTTTTTTTTGTCCGCAGCCCGCTAATAGGACGGCTACTGCGAGCATAAATCCATATTTCTTTTTCATACAGCACACTGATGTTTAGAGTTTTTGCGTTGATTCGTTTCTCTTTTTTAAAGAGAGTAAACAACTTACAAGTGTTTATGTTCAGGATTTGTGTGCTTTTCGTTGATTGTCGCTACAAGTTGGATTCTTAATTTGTTTTATTGGGGAGTGCGGTAAAATAGAGGCTCTGTTTGAGGAAAATAGAGTGTCTGTTTGTGGCAGTTGGAGCGTCTGTTTACATCAAACAGAGCCTCTGTTTTGGGGAGAGTTCATGTGTTCTCTAGAGACAGGCTGAAAGGGGTGGGGTTGATATGAGAATAGTATTTTTATTTCCGTCTTCTTGTCGGTTTTCCTGAGAAGATAGTCAATTCAAAAATCGTAAATATGATTTCTGTTGTTGTATATCCGTCGAGAGTGTATTCCAAATTCTCATCTTCGGAGAAATACTTGAGGTAAACGGTTGGCACACCCATATAAAAGTCAAGAAAAAGATAAGAAGTATAGTTATAAATGCCCAAGTCGGCAAATTTGTTTAAAATGTCATTGTTAAAAACAGTACACCATCCTGTTTGGGTTTCGAATCCCGACATTTCGAATCTGCGATGCTCTTTCATAAATTTGTCTTTGTCCACATGCCTTAATTGTTGCTGCAATTCGTCACCAAAAGAAAGGCGTTGTCTGATAAGGTTAAAAACTTCCTCCTTTGTCATTTGTTTTAAGTTAGTTATTTCCATTTTTGTTTATTAATTCTGTAAAGGTACTTCCTTTATTTTGTAATAAACGGAATCCGGACATTTTTCTTTTATTTATTTTTCGGCTGATAGTCCTGAAAACTTCCGGATATATTGTTGCCAGTGTAATGTCTCAAAACGAAAAAGAGGAAATTCCTTTCGGAATCTCCTCTTTTTCATCTTACAAGAAAGACTAATTATTTCTTCTTACGGTCACCGTAACGGCTCATGAACTTATCAACACGTCCTGCAGTGTCTACCAATGTAGATTTACCAGTATAGAACGGGTGAGAAGTGTTTGAGATTTCAATCTTCAGCAACGGATAAGTTTCACCTTCGAATTCGATGGTTTCTTTAGTTGCTACAGTTGATTTAGATAAAAACATGTCACCATTTGACATATCTTTAAATACTACCGGACGGTATGATTCTGGATGAAGGCCTTTTTTCATTTCAGTATCTGTTTTTTTAATTTATATTCTGTTACTATTTTGGTAAGAAATAGTGAATTCTTTTAAAATTTATAATATATAGCTTCGAATTACTGATTTACTGTGTATTGTTTGGGGGCACTGAACTTGTTCTGATGCTATGACGATAAATTAAACTGATTGCTAGCTCGACATTACAATATAATGTCATTGTGTCTTCCTGCTAAAAAAATACGGTTCTATTTAAACCTTTTTCTGCTATATTTTCCTTTCCGATGTTCGTTATTCGGGGGATAATGCTTACTTTTGCGTAGAATTTTTATTCACTAACAATAAACTTTAAACAAAATGGTAAATTACAAAGATTTAGGATTGGTAAACACAAAAGAAATGTTTGCTAAGGCTATCAAAGGTGGATATGCTATCCCAGCATTCAACTTCAACAATATGGAACAGATGCAGGCTATCATCAAGGCTGCTGTTGAAACTAAATCTCCTGTGATTCTTCAGGTTTCTAAAGGTGCTCGTCAGTATGCTAACGCTACTTTGTTGCGTTACATGGCTCAGGGTGCTGTAGAATATGCTAAAGAATTAGGCTGTGCACATCCCGAAATCGTTCTTCATCTTGACCACGGAGATACTTTTGAAACTTGTAAATCTTGCATCGACTCAGGTTTTTCTTCAGTGATGATTGACGGTTCTCATCTTCCTTACGAAGAAAACGTAGCACTGACTAAGAAGGTAGTTGATTACGCTCACCAGTTTGATGTAACTGTAGAAGGCGAACTTGGCGTATTGGCAGGTGTTGAAGACGAAGTTTCTTCTGATCACCACACATATACTGACCCTGAAGAAGTAATTGATTTCGCTACTCGCACTGGTTGCGACTCTTTGGCTATCTCAATCGGTACTTCTCATGGTGCTTACAAATTTACTCCGGAACAGTGTCACATCGATCCGGCTACTGGTCGTATGGTTCCTCCTCCGTTGGCTTTCGAAGTATTGGATGCTGTTATGGAAAAACTTCCGGGATTCCCTATCGTTCTTCACGGTTCATCTTCAGTTCCTGAAGAAGAAGTTGAAACGATCAACAAATACGGTGGTGCTTTGAAAGCTGCTATTGGTATCCCTGAAGAAGAATTGCGTAAGGCTGCTAAGTCTGCAGTTTGCAAAATCAACATCGACTCAGACTCTCGTCTGGCTATGACTGCTGCTATCCGCAAGACTTTTGCTGAAAAACCGGCAGAATTTGACCCACGTAAGTATCTTGGTCCGGCTCGCGACAACATGGAAAAACTGTATAAGCACAAAATCCTTAACGTGCTCGGTTCTGACAACAAGTTGGCACAGTAATCTTCGGATTATTTCATAAATAAAAAGAAAGGCTGCTTCCGGTTGACGGTGGCAGCCTTTTTAGTTAGTGGTAAAACGCTGATTTTATTCTTTCTTTGTAGTCTCAGGATTTCCATTCTGAAAGAAATCCTCTATTTTCTGTTTGCTTTTCAGGTCTTTCAGCCAGTTGTCAGCAGCGTTATAATAATTGGTTATTCCTAAAACGAGTTCTCCCTTTTCATTCAGTTTCGCCTGTTCTGCTTTCTCATCTTTGGGACGTGTTTTTAGAAATGCTTCCAGGTAGCGTTCTGTGCTTTTTCTGTCTTTTAAGGCGAAAAAGGAAAGGTGTGCCATGTCATATAGTAATTTATGATTTTGTCTGTCGTATTTCTGATACCGTTCTTTTATAGACGCTAATTGTTCTTTATACATTTGCGCCATTTTATAACAGTCAGTCATGCCTATATAAAGGCGTACCATGCTGCTGTCTTTCGGTATTGACAAATTGATAGCTTGTTCCAGATACTCTACTCCTTGTTTCTTCCATGAAGTCTTGGCACAGGAACGTCCGAGGTAATAGAGGAGGTTTACATTCTCCGGATCATATTTCCGGGCAGCTTCCAGAAAATCATGTGCTTCATAATATCTTTCAATGGCATAATAACTGATACCGAGATAGTAACAGGTATGGAAGGTACTGTCTCCCTGGTTTACCAGGTACTGATAACGGCGGATTGCAGTTGGATAATCCTGTTTTAGACAGTACGCCAAAGCATTCTGGCGATTGACGGCAATGTTGGTGGTATCAATCTTCCGGTATTTCTCTGTTGCTTCTATTGCTTCGTCATAGTAAGAGGCTGCTATATTGATTGCCCCTAATTTGGCGGCGGCAAGATAGTCGGCGGGATATTTTTCCTGAATATTGTAGTAGCAACCCGCGGCAGGCAGAAGTTCATTCATACCTTCGAAACTCTGTGCTTGCAAATGCAGGGCGATAGCAGAACTGTCTTTTTCTGTCATTAGGCTGCTTTCACCCAATGCTTCGCGGAACTTTTGTTGGGCGAGAAGCAGGTTGATATACTGTATGCGTACATATTTATTCTCCGGAGTGAGGTCGAGCACTTTTTCATAATATGCTGATGCTTGCTTATATTTGGCAAGGGTGCGGCAACATTCGGCGGCCTCAATCAGTGCGCGAGTGTTAGTGCTATCCTTGCCTATGATTTCCTGATAGGTGGAAAGTGCTTCCGCGTTCAGTCCAAGGCTACGCAGGGCTTTGCCTTTCTGTAGCAATAGGGGAGTGGCGGGCTTTTTTTGTGCAATGAGCGAGAGTGCCGTTTCGTAGTCGTAACTTGCCATAGCCTCTTGGATAGGGTCAGTCTGCTGTGCCATTAATAGGGTGGTGGAACAGAGCAGGAGTAGTAGAAGTATCCGTTTCATAAATTGTAATTTTAGTGTGTCGTTTATAAAGCGCAAGTTACTAAAATTATTGTACTTACGAAATATTCGTAATGTGTTTCAGATAGATTAACGTATCGATAACACAGGATAACATAACAGAGAATATGACATAAAGAAAAGAAGAACAATAAAAAATGCCCCTTTCCGCAGAAAGAGGCATTTTCGTAGAGAAGAATTTTACTTTTATAGTTTAAGACATGCCGAATAGAAATCCGGCAGGGCATCTTATCTCTACATTAAGAATCCTAACAGGATACCGGCGGCAACAGCCGAACCGATTACACCTGCTACGTTCGGACCCATAGCGTGCATTAACAGGTAATTGGTCGGATCGTATTCCAAACCGATAACTTGTGAGATACGTGCCGAGTCGGGAACAGCAGATACACCTGCATTACCGATCAACGGATTAATCTTGTTGTCCTTCTTCAAGAAGAGGTTGAAGAGCTTAACGAACAGTACGCCGGATGCAGTTGCAATGATGAATGACAAAGCACCGAGGGCGAAAATCTTGATAGAGTCGAAAGTGAGGAACTCGGACGCTTGCGTAGAAGCACCTACTGTAAGACCTAACAGGATAGTAATCGTATCAATCAGCGGACCGCTGGCAGTGTTTGCCAAACGGCGTGTTACACCACTTTCTTTCAACAAGTTACCGAAGAACAGCATACCCAACAAAGGCAAACCGGAAGGAACCAGGAAGCAAGTCAGTAACAAACCGATAATCGGGAATATCACTTTCTCTGTGTGAGAAACAGCACGCGGCGGTTTCATGCGGATTACACGTTCGTGTTTTGTGGTGAGCAGACGCATGATAGGCGGCTGTATCACCGGGACCAACGCCATATAGGAATAGGCAGACACCGCAATAGCTCCCATTAAGTTAGGGGCCAGTTTGGATGAAAGGAAGATAGCCGTCGGACCGTCTGCACCACCGATGATACCGATAGCACCGGCCTGCATCGGGTCAAATCCCATTTCCAATGCAATCATGTAAGCACCGAAGATACCAAATTGTGCGGCTGCACCGATTAGCATCAGCTTCGGGTTAGAGATAAGTGCAGAGAAGTCGGTCATGGCGCCGATACCCAAAAAGATGAGCGGCGGATACCAGCCGGACGTCACTCCCTGATACAATATGTTCAATACTGAACCTTCTTCATAGATGCCGACTTTCAGTCCCGCATCCATGTTGAAAGGTATATTACCGATCAGAATACCGAATCCGATAGGAATCAGCAGCATTGGCTCGAATTCTTTGGCTATAGCCAGATAAATAAAGAACAGGCCAATAAGGAGCATAACGACGTGTCCTCCTGTTGCGTTGGCAAATCCTGTATACGTCCAGAAATCGGCAAGGTTGTTTCCTAAAAAGTTTATAAAATCTCCCATATTATTCAATAATTACGAGGTCATTACCTTCAAGGACAGAATCTCCCTTGTTTACGTTGATAGCGGTAATCTTACCGTCTTTGTCTGCATTGATATTGTTTTCCATTTTCATGGCTTCCAATATAATAATGGTTTGTCCTTTCTTCACTGTGTCGCCTACGTTCACTTTTATGTCGAGTATAACACCCGGTAGCGGAGATTTGACACCTGATTTTCCGGTAGACTGTGCAGCCGGTTTCACTACCGGTGTGGTAGGAGCAGCCGGAGAGTTCGGCAATGGGCGTACTACCGGTTTTGCAGGTGCCGCCTTCGGCTGTTTTTCCATTTCTACTTTATAGTGCGTACCGTTCACTTCTACATGAGCGATATTGTCTTCGATATCTCCAATGGTCACTTTATATGAGTTACCGTTGATTTTGTATTTATATTCTTTCATCGTTTTATCTTTTTAAGGGTTGACTTACTTTTTGGGAGTTTCACGCAAGGTGTAAATCTTCGAACTCCACGGTGAATAGCTACGTTTCACACGAGTGATAGTCAGTACCGTTTCTTCTACGTCGTGTACCTCATCTTGCATTTCGTGCAATGCCATAGAAATTGCGGCATAAACTTCGCCCGGAGCTTGTGACAGTTCTTTGGCTGTTTCCTTGTCGATACCTTTTGACTTCATCGTATTGCGTTTGCTCAAGTTCACGGCTACTTTACCTACAATCTTGAAAGAGATATAAAGAAGTATCAATCCGCAGAATACCACACTCATCGCCGAGATAGACATACCGATACCTACAGAGTCATGTTCTTCGAACTTCTCCATTTTAGCATTGCTGTCGAGCGTCTTGTTATTCGTACTTGGAGTCACATATTTGTCACTACTTCCACCTTTTACTTCCCAATTTGCCGCTCCGTCACTTATACGTGCGTATGATTGGTTAGGACCCAGAACTCCTGCCGGTACTACAATCTGATCAAGTAGCTTCTTGCCGGAATCGAATAAGCCAATCCAGTTGGCAGTCTCAGGGTTCAATTTGCAACTTGTGTGAAAGGTACCACGGTTAGGTTCACCATCCGCCCAGAATAGAGCATGCTGGCGGGGTTTAACTAACGTTAGTACATCACCTTTAGGGATAAAATAGGTAACTGTATCACCCGGCTGATTGCTTACTTTCAGTAAACATCCCGCCAAGTCTGCGCTACCGTATGATTTGTTGAATACTTCGATCCATGCGCTGTGCAGTCCGTAATCATCCTGAAAATTACTTTGATTGTCTATCAGGACTTCGTTCAGCATTAGCTTACTGTTTGTCTTTTTCTCTCCGCAAGAGGTCAGTCCAACCAGTAACAGCAAAGAAAGGAATATTCCAATTTTGGTTTTGCTCATAATCTTTCTTGTTTTAATGTGAAAAGTTGGATTACAATGGAATATTGCCATGCTTCTTAGCCGGGTTAGTCAGCTTCTTAGTCTGCAGCTGCTGTAAAGCGCGGATAACGCGGAAACGTGTGTTACGCGGTTCAATCACATCGTCAATGTACCCGTATTTCGCTGCGTTATAAGGATTGGCAAACAGTTTCGTGTATTCTGCTTCTTTTTCTGCAAGGAACTGAGCCGGGTTTTCCTGTTCTTTTGCTTCGCGTGCGTACAACACTTCTACTGCACCTGCACCACCCATTACTGCAATTTCGGCTGTCGGCCATGCGTAGTTCATATCACCACGGAGTTGCTTACAGCTCATCACGATGTGAGAGCCACCGTAAGACTTACGCAGAGTGATAGTTACCTTAGGTACAGTAGCTTCACCATAAGCATACAGCAATTTGGCGCCATGGAGGATAACGCCGTTATACTCCTGACCTGTTCCCGGAAGGAATCCCGGTACGTCTACCAATGATACGATAGGAATATTGAAGGCATCACAGAAACGTACGAAACGTGCGCCCTTGCGGGAAGCGTTACTATCTAGTACACCTGCCAGGAACTTCGGCTGGTTGGCTACGATACCTACGGACTGACCGTTGAAACGTGCGAAACCGATAATGATGTTCTTTGCATAGTCCTTTTGGATTTCGAGGAATTCGCCGCCGTCTACGATCGCACCGATTACTTCGTACATATCGTATGGTTTGTTGGGGCTGTCGGGGATAATATCGTTCAAAGAATCTTCCAGACGGTCGATTGGATCTGCACAATCCACATAAGGAGCTTCTTCAAGATTATTTTGAGGAATATAGCTCAATAGCTTGCGAATCAGCGCCAGACCTTCTTCTTCTGTCTGAGCGGTGAAGTGAGTCACACCCGATTTAGTAGAGTGTACGCTTGCGCCGCCGAGGTTTTCCTGGCTTACATCTTCACCTGTAACGGTTTTCACAACTTTCGGTCCGGTGAGGAACATATAAGAAGTACCTTCCATCATCAGCGTGAAGTCTGTCAGAGCCGGAGAATAAACGGCACCACCGGCACAAGGGCCAAAGATACCTGATATCTGCGGGATCACACCGGATGCAAGAATATTGCGTTGGAAGATTTCTGCGTAACCTGCCAAAGCGTTGATTCCCTCTTGGATACGTGCACCACCCGAGTCATTGATACCGATACATGGAGCACCCATTTTCATAGCTTGATCCATGATTTTACAAATTTTCTGTGACATGGTTTCCGACAACGAACCGGCGGAAACAGTGAAGTCCTGAGCGAATACATACACCAGACGTCCGTCGATCGTACCGCAACCGGTCACTACACCGTCACCCGGATAGTGTTTCTTTTCCATGCCGAAGTTCGTGCATCTGTGCTCAACGAACATGTCCATTTCTTCGAAACTACCTTCATCCAGCAACATAGCCAGACGCTCGCGCGCTGTGTATTTCCCTTTTTCGTGTTGCTTCGCAATTGCTTTTTCACCGCCTCCGATACGTGCTACGGCACGGCGTTCAATAAGCTCTTTAATTTTTTCAAGTTGATTACTCATGAGTTCTTGTTGGTTTTAGAGTTTATAGATTAATGTTCGCAGAGTTCTGTCAACACACCCAGAGTTGATTTTGGGTGAAGGAAAGCGATGTTCAAACCTTCGGCACCTTTGCGCGGAGCTTTGTCGATTAGGCGGATTTCCTTGCTTTCTGCTTCTGCCAAGGCATTGGCTACACCATCTTCCACGGCAAATGCAACGTGATGAACACCTGCACCTTTGTTCTCAATGAACTTAGCAATAGTGCTCTCGGGGCAAGTGGGCTCCAACAGTTCGATTTTGGTTTCGCCTACTTTCAAGAAAGCAGTTCTTACTTTCTGGTCTTCTACTGTTTCAATGTTGTAACACTTCAGACCTAATACATTTTCGTAGTAAGGAAGGGCTTCTTCAATGCTTTTTACAGCAATGCCCAGATGTTCAATGTGTGAAATCTTCATAACTATACTTTTTTATTTGGTTTTAATTATGTGCTTATACGGCATAAAACAGCACAAAGAAAGACAATTCTTACCTAATAAAGAAATTTTTCAGCATTTAATTATTGGGATATAAAGTATAAAAAATGGTAGGGAGGGAGCATGAAGAATGGTTTTGTAATCTGGAGATTGCATTTAAACGTAAAATTTGACCATTAACTTATTCAGCCAAGGCCAATTGACGCGGAACCAACGTCGGGTACTGCTTTGTTTTCCTCCGAAGCGGAGTACGAAATCGCGATAACCATGCCGACGGAAAGGAAGTCCCACATCCATGAACTCCAGATGGCGGAAACCTCGTTCGTGAGCATCCTCCAGAGCTTTCCAAACGGCGAGTACGCCTGGGTATTGCAGTGCATACGTCTTTCGCATTCCTCCCGAAAACCAGAGGAAAGCATTGTCTCCTGAGTAAATGCATACAGAGCCGCCGATAATCTTTTCTTTGTAGCGGACAATAAATATTTTAGCTTGCTTTCCCTTGATGAGCATATTGTTCATGTGGCGGAAAAAGTCATTGGCAGGGAAATACCGGCGTATGCGGGAAGAGTAAACCTTATGCAGCATACGTGAAAAATCACGTATCTCGTCTGTGGTGTGCGCTTCTTCTACTTTGGCTCCATTTTTAAGCCCTTTTTTTATCTGGCGGAGACGTGACGGGCTGAAACGGTCTTCCGCTTTTTTCGAACTATGTAACGAATTGCGTACCCGTAACCAGTTGACCGGAAAATAGTCGTTGTTCCGGAAAGAACGGTAACCGAACATAGAGTTGTCCAGATTGCGGAATTCGATAAGGATACAGGTACGGGATGCCTCTTGCGTGAGATGTTCCAACATTTCGCCGAACACTTCTTCCTCTCTTTCCCTGATGTTCGGAAGCGAATCTTTCTGTTCGGCTGTAAATGTCTTTTCCAGGAATTCACCTTCTCCATATACCACACATTGTTTCACAAGACAGGAAGGAAGCCATTTTTTAGTTTTGCGGATCGCTGCCAAGAGCCGTGCCACAGGTTTTCCGTCTTCTGTTGCCACTATCAGTAAGGGCGAGTAACCGGGCGTTGCTTCGTATATTTGAAACAACTCCTTGGAATGGAATGTGTTATTTCCCGGCAGGTCAGGAATATCCTTTCCGTGGTAATATGTAGTTAGTTTAAGTGGCATGTGGGACAAATTTACACTTTTTATTTTTCATTCAACAAAAAAACGGAGATTTTGTTGGCGACCTTTAAAACGAACAGTCTATTTTTCTTGCGTAATATTTCTATTTTTTATCTGATTTTCGTTACTTTTGCGTATTGGCAAACACTTTAAAAGAAGCAATTTATGTTAGAAGAAATATTGGCTTACAACAAAAAATTCGTAGAGGACAAGGGATATGAAGCGTATATTACAAATAAGTATCCTGATAAGAAGATTGCTATTCTTTCCTGTATGGACACTCGTTTGACAGCTTTACTGCCTGCTGCGCTGGGAATTAAAAACGGGGATGTGAAAATGATAAAAAATGCGGGAGGCGTCATTTCCCATCCTTTCGGTAGTGTGATTCGTAGTCTGCTCGTGGCTATTTTTGAGTTGGGAGTGGAGGAAATTATGGTGATTGCGCACTCCGACTGCGGCGCTTGCCATATGCATAGCGAAGAAATGTTGGAGAAGATGAAGGCAAGGGGCATTAATCCTGATTATATCGACATGATGCGTTTTTGCGGGGTCGACTTTCATTCATGGCTGGACGGCTTCGAAGATACAGAGAAGTCGGTAAGAGGAACGGTTGATTTTATTGTGCATCATCCTTTGATTCCGGTGGATGTGAAGGTATACGGATTCATTATTGATTCTACAACCGGAGAATTGACGCGGATTGTGTGAAAAGGACAAAAAAATAAGGCAACTCTTTGTCAGTTGCCTTTATCTTTTTACGGTTATATACTTTCTTTGACTGGTGCACCCTTTTGTGACAAATAGGGTGTCCGTACATCTCAATTTCCGCCTCACGGCTTGCTTTACGATTCGCTTTAATGTAATCGTCCTGTGTAATTCGCTTTTTCATGATGATATTGTTTATCGTTGCAAAGATACTGTTTTTATTTCCTATTACGCTCGGTTTGCACTATCTTTGCATACATTAATTAAATGAAACCGGAAATAATATGGAAAATTTCAGTGAATTGATAAAGAATCGTCGCAGTATGCGCAAGTTCACCGATGAAGAACTGACACAGGATGAGGTTGTAACATTGATGAAAGCAGCTTTGATGTCACCTTCTTCCAAGCGCAGCAATAGCTGGCAGTTTGTAGTGATTGATGATAAGGAAATGCTGAAAGAATTGTCTCATTGCAAGGAACAGGCTTCTTCTTTTATTGCAGATGCGGCTTTGGCTATTGTGGTAATGGCTGACCCGTTGGCAAGCGATGTATGGATTGAAGATGCTGCTATTGCTTCTATTATGATACAGTTGCAGGCGGAAGACCTCGGGTTGGGCAGTTGCTGGGTGCAGGTACGTGAGCGTTTCACGGCAACCGGAATGCCTTCCGACGAGTTTGTGCATGGAATTCTTGATATACCTTTGCAGCTTCAGGTACTTTCTGTCATTGCGGTCGGCCATAAGGGGATGGAACGCAAACCTTTCAATGAAGAACATCTCCAATGGGAGAAAATCCATATCAATAAGTTCGGAGGAAAATAACAATGGGAGCTGCCAAAGCAAATAATAGTAAAGATACTTATCTCGCGACTGCCGTTACCTTTATGGTGATCGGTGCACTTTTTCTGATTGATAAACTGATTCATTTTTCTTCTATCGGTTTGCCCTGGGTGATGAATAAGGATAATATGTTGCTGTATGCTGCTGCCTGTTTCCTTATTTTCAAACGCGATAAATCAATAGGTCTTGTGTTGCTGGGACTTTGGCTGGTGATGAATATCGGTTTGGTGATGTCATTGCTTGGTTCATTGTCCGGTTATTTGTTGCCATTGACATTGCTTATCATCGGTATAATCTTATATTGGTTTGCAAAACGCTGAAAAAACGATGAAAAGAAGTATAGAAGATACCCCGGTTGTATTTATCGGTGCCGGAAACCTGGCTACCAATTTGGCAAAAGCACTTTACTACAAAGGTTTTCGCATTGTGCAAGTATATAGCCGGACAGAAGAGTCCGCCCGTGCGCTGGCGGAGAAAGTAGAGGCGGATTATACGACTGACTTACAGGAAATATCAAAAGACGCCAAACTCTATATCGTATCCCTGAAAGATGCGGCTTTTGTAGAATTATTGCCGCAGATAACGGAAGATAAACAAAAATCTTTACTGGTTCATACGGCGGGGAGCATCCCTATGAGTGTCTGGGAAGGTCATGCAGAACGTTATGGAGTATTTTATCCGATGCAGACATTCAGTAAACAGCGTGAAGTTGACTTTCAGGAAGTGCCTTTCTTTATTGAAGCGAAAAGGGCGGAGGATACGGAACTATTGAAAGCGATTGCCTCGACCCTCTCTGAGAAAGTGTACGAAGCTGATTCAGAACAACGCAAAAGTCTTCATTTGGCAGCCGTCTTTATCTGTAATTTCACAAATCACATGTATGCGCTGGCTGCCGATTTGCTCGAAAAATATAATTTACCTTTCGAAGTGATGCTTCCGTTGATTGATGAGACTGCACGTAAAGTACACGAACTGGCTCCGCGTGATGCGCAGACTGGACCGGCTGTACGCTACGATGAAAATGTGATGAGTAATCATCTTGCGATGTTGGTGGACTCTCCGGCGTTGCAGGAAATTTATAAATTAATGAGTAAGAGTATCCATGAGCACCATAAATTATGATTTATCACGCATCAAGGCACTGGCTTTTGATGTGGACGGTGTGTTGAGTTCGACAACCGTACCGTTGCATCCTTCCGGGGAACCGATGCGTACTGTGAATATCAAGGACGGATATGCCATTCAATTGGCAGTGAAAAAGGGGATCCGTATTGCTATCATTACCGGTGGGCGGACGGAGGCCGTCCGTATCCGTTTTGTCGGACTGGGCGTGACGGACTTATACATGGGTTCTGCGGTGAAAATACACGACTATCGTGCTTTCCGTGATAAGTATGGACTTGCTGATGATGAAATCCTGTATATGGGGGATGATGTGCCCGATATAGAAGTAATGCGTGAATGTGGCTTGCCTTGTTGTCCGAAAGATGCCGTACCGGAAGTAAAAGCGGTGGCGAAATACATTTCTTATGCGGAGGGGGGGCATGGCTGCGGACGCGATGTAGTGGAGCAAGTCCTGAAAGCTCATGGAATATGGTTGACGGATGATGCCTTCGGCTGGTAAGAGAACTGTCAATTGTAAATCATTCAATTTTTTAATCGTAACTAAAATCATGCTTAGCAATTTAAAGAAATATCAGCTTATATTGGCTTCCAATTCTCCCCGTCGGAAAGAATTAATGTCTGGGTTGGGAGTGGAATATGTCGTCAGGACATTGCCTGACGTGGATGAATCATATCCTGAAACTTTGGTGGGAGCTGCAATTCCCGAATATATATCGCGTAAAAAAGCGGATGCTTATCGTTCTATGATGAAGCCCGGCGAGTTATTGATTACGGCCGATACCATTGTATGGCTGGAGGGGAAAGTGCTCGGTAAGCCGGAAGGTAGGGAAGGAGCGGTGGAAATGCTGCGTGCTCTTTCCGGGAAGTCGCATCAGGTTTTCACAGGTGTCTGTCTAACGACAACCGAATGGCAGAAAAGCTTCACGGCAGCTTCCGATGTGCTGTTTGATGTACTGTCCGAAGACGAAATCCAGTACTATGTTGACCGTTATCAGCCAATGGATAAGGCAGGAGCCTATGGTGTTCAGGAATGGATCGGATATATTGGAGTGAAGTCTATTTCCGGTAGCTTCTATAATATAATGGGACTCCCCATACAGAAGTTGTATGGGGAGTTGAAAAAGTTATAATAAATCCAGCATTAACGGAATATCCTCTTCTCGAATACCTTGTTTGAGAAGGGGTTCTTCGTCTTTATGAAACATTTCGAGGAATCTTTCTCGCGTTCCACAGGCTGTAATTGCCTTTCCATAGAGAACAGCCGCTTTCTGAATATTTCCCATTACCCAGGCAACATGTCCTGCATTCATATAATCAATAGCTAACGGTTTATGCTCGATGATCTTTTCATAATACTTCATCGCCTGCTCATACTTCAAGCTGATGAATGAACACCAGCCGATACCGCGCCATGCTTTCACACAGTTACTCTCGATAAAATCCAGTTTGAAGAAATAGTTCAGTGCTTCTTCATACTGCCCGAGTTCGGCCAGGCAACTACCGATATAGAAAACTGCAGTTGAAGCTTCGGGGGTAGCTTCTTCCACCTTTTTATAATAAGTAAGGGCTGCCTCATAATTCCGGTTCAGCCGGTAGCAGGTAGCCAGGTGACGGTTATTCCATATATTATCCGGTTTCAGCGTATCAGCTTTTAGATAGGCTTCGATAGCTTCCGCATATCTTTTTCTTTTTTGCAGAGCATATCCGAATTTTTGGTAATATTCTGCACCTTCTCCCTCAAATCCTCCGATTTCAATCAATTCTTTATAAATGTCGATAGCCTCATCCCAACGTTCCTTTGAAAGATAAAAATCAGCAATAGGAAACAATTCTTCTTCACAATATAGTAGATTGTCGAGTGCGGGAACATGATGAAGGTCGAGTTTTTCTTTGAAAATATCACGAAATTCATTCCGGCGCACACTAAGTTTGAAGAAACGGTACAGGTCGTGCAGGTATTGATTGCTCGCTGTTCCCGGGCGTGCGTTGAATTTCTTCATAGTTTCGGCGTTCGACTTTTCCGCCAGTTCTGCTACCTGCTGTTCGTTGAGTTGGCTCAACATCATTTCCTGTTGCATTTTAGGCAGTTGGTGAATGGTGAAAAAGAGCGAATATTTATCGCTATTACTGAAAAAGCCCGATTGGAGAATTAAGTCAAGCAAGCTGCTTCCTTCGTTCCCTACTTGTTTCAGTGCCTTGAGTACATTGGACTGTTGCTTGCTGAACGGATAAAACCAGTTCTGTACCTCACGAAAAAACGGATAACTTTTCAGAGAAGAAAAAGTGCTCATATACACATCGGCTCCTTCCAGCTGGAGTTCGTTCATTTCGCGCAGCTTGTCTCCCAGTCCGGATTGTTCGAAGGCATCTTCCCAGTCCGGGTTCTTGTCATCGTTTTCTTCATCGTTTTCCTCAAAACCGAATCTAATGTTCTTCATGGAAGAAACATTTTTCAGCATCTCGGGAATAATCTCTTCCCTCATCTTCTTATCAATCTTTTCCGTTTCCTGACATAACAGCATTTGGCGGTAGATACGGGCAACATCTTCCCGGAAAGAAGGAATTTCGTCCATAAGGTCGACCCTCTTGATAAGTTCTGGGTAATAAAGAAGCCGGGTTCTGTGAATGTAGAAGATGAATATGACACCAACCAATGCCCGTTGGCTGACATTGACATCTTTATGACGGTAAGCATCCAGCAGCCACATGATTTTACGTAAGTCAAAACATTCCATTACGCTCAGTGTGACAGCACTGACAAATAAACATAAGTCGTCGGGTAAAAGCAATTCCGAACCCAGCATGGATTTTGCGTCTTCTTCGTCTTCAGAAGTCCACGAACTGTTTGTCCATGTTCTTACAAACATGAATTTAAGAGTGTTCTCATGCCGTTGCAGCACTTCATCCATTTTAGCATCGGAGAGTAATCCGCTGATTGCTAAGTCATCATTAAAAGATTCAAGTATATGAAGTATTTTTTTTAGGCCATATTCTGCCAAATCTGCCGGTTCGGGTGTACGACGTACTTCGTGATAATATTTTGATGAAGCGTTGTCCAGCATGAGTAGGCGTGACTGGTCGGCAATACTCCATGTGTCCGCCACCAACTTTTGGTATAGGTTCCACCGCTCAGGATCGTTGGCTCCCTGTTTCATGTATTCCAACATATACTTGTAAGAAGTCTGCAATTGTTCCAGACGGGTACGTAAATCCCAGTCGGGACATTGCCAAAGCAACGATTCCAGCTGCATCAAGGCCTCCTTGAGTCTTTTTTCTTCAAGTAAGGTACGTATATATGCGTATTGTTCATTAATCGTTTTCTCGTTCATCATAATTCAATTATTTGTTTTTTCCAATCCAGGTCAGGCGTTTCCATAAACCTTCGAAGGGACCATGTTTATGGTGACGGAGCCACCACGAACAAAATACCATTTGTAATATAACAAAAAGAATGCCAAAAAAGAAACTATAAGTGATTCCTAAATAGCGTCCCAGTTCGAATCCCCAATGATAGAACAAAAGAGAGCCGAAAATTGATTGCCCCAAATAGTTAGTTAAACTCATTTTACCATAAGATGTGAAACGCATGAAAAAGCTGCGGTCTTTTACGTGATAGAAGGTGAGCAGCAATCCTGTTACCAATAATACCATAAAACTAAGACTGCTGAATGAGCTTAGTATGAGCTGTAAGGGTACGAGGATAGCACTTCTCTCGATAAATTCCGGTAACATATTGTTGAGCCCGTAGATAGGGAAGAAGCAGAGTAGGGCGATAGCCAGTGCTTTCAGCCACAGGCGCTCGTTCTGTTCGCTGTATAGGAAATATTTCCGGCGTCCGATAAGCATACCGAACAGGAATAATCCCGGAGTTTGCAGGATGCGTCCGTGTTCCAATGCCCAAGTCATGTTGGCAAGTTGTCCTTCCCACATATTCATGCGGATGGTTTCGAGGAAGGTTCCGTTCTTCTGTACATCGAAAGCTATGCCGAAATAATAACGTGCCAGACTTTCACCTGCCACATAGTCAGGATTACATAAAGCATAGATTAATTTTGCCCAGTCGATAGGTTGCAGGATCAGCAGGGTGGCAAAGATGACGACGATACGGTCGCTCATGCGGCAGAATATCGGAAGAATAATACCGAGGATAGCATACATGGTTAATATTTCTCCGGTAAAGAAAGCAGCATTGAACTGTCCGATGATAAAAAGGATAAATAGCCTCCATAGGAAACGGAGCCGGAAGTCCTTTCCTTTGCGTTGTTGATTATTATCCTGAATATAAAAACTAAAGCCGAAAAGTAGGGCGAATACTGCATACGCCTTATTACTGAACGTGAAGAATAATCCCCTCCAAATAGCTTGGTCGGTAAAGTTCATCCATTCAAAAGGTACTTTCTCCGGAAAAGAATAAAAATTGAAGTGTTCAATACTGTGTAAAAGGATGATTCCCATTACGGCAAGTCCTCTTAGTACGTCGGCCACGTCTACTCGGGCGTTGGGTTCGGCGATTTTGTGTTCCATGATTTCCAGTCTTTCTTTTATAGGTTTATTATATGATGATTCTCCATAATACTTGCTACTTAAAATCTGACCTGTACCTGTGCCTGTATCAGGTTAGAATCTTTCTGTCCGTTTCCCTTTTTGTCACAAAAAGTGTATTGTGCCTGCAAGCGGCATCTGGGGTAGAACCAGTATTGCACACCGGCAATGTAGTTGTTTTGTTTGAAATCTGCCGCTTTATTAGGATTAAAATAATCAAACGAAGCGATAAAGTCGAGGTTTCGTGCGAAACACACACTTCCTGTTGCATAGAATCCTTCACTTTTTACGTTCCGGTCCTTGCCGCCGAGATATTCGGTACGCAGATTGAAACGGGAAGTGGTAACAACCCCTCCTGCGCTCCAACGCTTTTTGGCATAGTTCTCTCCCGTTTTGATTCCGGTATATTCGGAATCGGCTATTGCGTGTCCGGTTCCCCGGATAAACGATCCGCCCACGGATAACCATTCCAAGGGATAAATCATAAGATTCCCGACAACATCTTTCTGGCTGTTCTTATCCTTTGTATTTAGCCCTTGTCCGTTCATCACGGCAACTTTATATTGTAGGAAGTCGTGGAATAGTTTACCATGAATCATCATGCCGATGTCTCTACCCGAAGTCATGCCGTAACATTTGTCACTGCCGCTGACGCCTGCCAGATAGCAGACGGATTGGGAATAACAGTTGATTAGCTCTACCGTAGTAGGAGATAATTCATTTTCAATCGTATAAGGAACTTTAAATTCTCCGATACGTGCAGTAAGTCCGGGAAGAAACTGATAATCTGTGTACACTTCGAGCAGCATACCACCGTTGTAAAAGTCGTACATAAAATCACAAGTCCAGCGTTTGGTGATTTTTCCGTGTGCCATGAAAATAATTCGTTTGATATCGAATGTATTGTCCGGTTTGGCTGCATCATCGTACGTATATCCCAACTGGGCATATCCGGCCAGGCTGATACGTTCTTTCAGTGTGTTGACAACTTGGTTCAGTGATGTTTTTTCTTGTGCAATAAGGGACTTTTGTATACCCGGCATGCTTGATAGCAAGATAATTGAAAGTAAGAGTGTTTTTCGCATGGGATTAATTTAGTTGTTATTGAATGGTGGTTGATACTGTGTGAATATAAGTTGTGTCTATCAGATTGCTTTCCGAGTACGTTTGGGGTATCCGGTGATTTGCTTTCAGCCAATGGGTTGCTTTTTCTATGGCTTCTGCCGAAGGTCGTGTTGCTTTCCGATAGGTAGGGAGGGCGATCAGTCCGGTTAGATTCTCCGGTACACCGATTTCCATTAATACTTGTTTCCACTCTGATTGCGGATGCATTTTTATATGGTTTACTCCCAAGTTATACCCCGTAATGAGCAGTTCGATTTCTTTTCGTTTCTCTTGGAGAGCTTTTCGGGAAAAAGCGGTGGCGATAAATTCAATTCCCAGTTCCTGCGTACTTATTAATGATTTGTTCTTGCTGTTCATGGCGATAGAAGCGGCAGGGTCAGGCAAGAAAGAAGCATCAATCTGGTTATACTGTAACATTTGCAGGCGGAGGGGAAGTTGACTGATTTCCGGTTTGTTTGTCTCTGCATACTTGATTCCCGCTTTGTTTAATAGTTGGTCGGTCGCATATTCGACAACGGTATTGCGGGATACGGCTATATTTTTCTCTATAAGTTGTTCCGGTTGGTTGATACGGCTTTCTTTAGAGACGATAAAGCAGAGATAGCCGTCATTCTTAAAGATAAAGCCCAACTCCGTATGATGAATAGCTTGTAGTGTTATCGCACTGGGGTAATCAGTTACCATACCATCCATTTGTCCGGTTTGGAAAACGGCGTCACGGTCGTTGGCAGAATTGAATGGGAGAATAGTTAAGTCCAATCCTAATGAGTCATAAATACCTTCGGAGCGGGCAATGTAAAAAGGTAACCCTTCGAGTGTAGGCATCATACCCAATGTGAGTGGTTTCAGTTCGGATAGAGGCAAAAAAAGACTATCTCCTTTTTTACTCTGACAGGAGCAAAGGAAGAAAAGGATGAAACAAAAGAGTAGTATCGGTCTTTTCATACCTCATTTTTATGAATGAGGGCAACTCTTTTCACAAAGAACTGCCCTCTTATTTAACCATTGTAAAAAAATTAGCTATTATAAATTTTCTTATTCTTGAATAGCAGCAATACCCGGAAGAACTTTTCCTTCGATGGCTTCAAGCAATGCACCACCACCGGTAGAAACATAAGAAACACCGCTAGCCAGACCGAACTTGTTAACACAAGCTACAGAGTCACCACCGCCAACGAGTGAGAATGCACCGTTCTTCGTTGCTTCAACGATTGCTTCACCTACTGCACGTGAACCGTGAGTAAAGTTATCGAATTCAAATACACCTGTCGGACCGTTCCAAAGGATAGTCTTAGACTCTTTGATAACGTTAGCGAAGATTTCTTCAGTTTTAGGACCGATATCAAGGCCTTCCCAACCATCAGGAATTTCGTCAACCGGACAGAATTTAGTATTTGCATCATTAGAGAAAGCGTCAGCAATTTTAGCGTCAACAGCCAATATCAGGTTCACACCTTTTTCTTTTGCTTTCTTCATCAAATCCAAAGCCAGGTCAAGTTTGTCGTCCTCACAGATAGAGATACCGATTTTGCCACCCATTGCTTTAGTAAATGTATATGTCATACCACCTGCGATAATCAGGTTGTCCACTTTGCTCAACAGGTTTTCGATGATTTCGATTTTAGAAGAAACTTTAGAGCCACCCATGATAGCAGTGAACGGACGTTTGATGTCGTTCAATACTTTATCAACAGCCTTCACTTCTTTCTCCATTAAGTAACCGAACATCTTGTTGTTAACGTCAAAATATTTAGCGATCAATGCAGTAGAAGCGTGAGCGCGGTGAGCTGTACCGAACGCGTCGTTTACGTAACAGTCGGCATAAGAAGCCAATTTCTTGGTAAATTCTTTCTGGCTTTCTTTTACAGCTTTTTTAGCAGCCGCTTTTTCTTCGTCTGTTGCATCTTCTGCCAACCCTCTTGGTTTACCTTCTTCTTCAGCATAGAAGCGGAGGTTTTCGAGCAACAGAACTTCTCCCGGTTGCAGAGCGGCAGCTTTAACAGCAGCTTCTTCGCCCATGCAGTCGTTAGCGAACTGAACTTCAACACCCAGCAATTCAGACAGATGCTTGATGATATGTTTCAAAGAGAATTTATCGGCAACGCCTTTCGGACGGCCCAGGTGAGAACCGATGATGATGCTACCGCCGTCAGCCAGAATCTTCTTCAGAGTAGGAAGAGCTGCACGCATACGAGTGTCATCTGTAATGTTGAAGTTTTCGTCCAGGGGTACATTGAAGTCCACGCGAACAAATGCCTTTTTACCGGCAAAATTGAATTTGTCAATTGTCTGCATAATACTCTATTTTTATTTAAAAGTGTTTTAAAGATTTTCTTTTAGAACGCCTGCAAAGTTACTATTTATTTCGTTTCTCTGCTATTAAAACGTTATTTATTCTTGGCTTTTGGTGCCTCTTTCGTTACTTTATAGGTGTTACAGAAATATTTGCACATCATTTGCAAACCGCAGGTGTCACATTTTGGGGTGCGTGCCTGGCAAACATAACGGCCGTGCAGGATAAGCCAGTGGTGTGCTATGGGAACCAGTTTCTCCGGGATATTCTTCATCAGTTCCTTTTCCACACTGAACGGGGTGGTACAACTGTCCGGCACTAGTCCGATGCGGTGACTGACGCGGAACACATGGGTATCCACTGCCATTGCCGCTTTATGAAATACAACCGATTGTATTACATTGGCTGTTTTCCTTCCTACACCGGGCAATTTTATTAAATCTTCCATATTGTCGGGAACTTGACTATTAAACTCATTTACCAACATTTTAGCCATGCCGACCAAATGTTTAGCTTTATTGTTCGGATAAGATACACTCCGGATATATTCGAATACCACTTCCGGGGTGGTGGCCGCCAACGCTTCCGGAGTAGGAAAATCCCGATACAAAGGCGGAGTGATGATATTCACCCGTTTATCCGTACATTGTGCGGAAAGGATAACAGCAATCAGTAGTTCGTACGGATTGTTGTAATGCAGTTCTGTTTCGGCTACTGGCACATTTTCCTGAAACCAAGCGATTACTTTCTCATAACGTTCTTTCTTTCTCATCGTAATTTGTTTTTATGATAATGAGGCGTTACTTTAATTTTGAAATAAATGGCGGAGACTACCGTCAGACAGGCACCGAAAAGGTAGGCTTTGTCAAACGTGCTGATTTCGGCGATATATCCTCCCGTCAGCATACCGATACCGATTCCCACATCCCAGGAGGTTAGGTAAGTGGAAGTTGCCGTTCCTCGCTGACTGTTGGGGGCAAGGTTGACGAACAAGGTATTGAAAGCCGGAAACATGATTCCGAATCCGATGCCCATTAATAAAGCGATTCCGAAAAACAGAATCGTACAGGCTGTGTCGCTCCATTGAATCAGATACACGCAGCCTGCGAGCAGGAAGAAGCTGAACACTACTAAATATAATCCCGCTGCTATCACTTGTGTGATTCTTCCTCGATCTACCAGCTTTCCCGAAAAGATACGGGAGATAGCCATGCCGACTGCCATAAAGGTAAAGAAGAATCCGGTTTGTGTGTGTAGTCCTATCTGTCGGGCATACATAGCGACATAGTTGGTTGTCATCCCATAAGGAATGGAAAGTAGCAACAAGCTAAGTCCTGCAGGCATTCCTTTCAGCAAGATAAAACGATCGAGCGAAATCGGCTCACGCTTTACAGGAGGCTTATAAGGTGTCTTTACCAGACTGGCTGATAAAAATCCTAATATACATGCCCCGAATGCGTAACAGAATATTGTTGCAAATGAGACTCCAGCGTCATGCAGAAAAAGTCCGAACATCGGTCCGATAGACATTGCCGTATTATTGGTTAGACCATAATATCCCAATCCTTCCCCTCTGCGCGAAGAAGGCATAATGTCGATTACTACTGTATTTCCGCCTACGGTAACCATTCCGAAAGAGACACCGTGAATGATGCGGAACATAATAAATAAGGTAAGAGAACCTGCAATCAGATATCCGCCGAACATCATCATAAATATGAAATATGCGAAAAGATAGAGAGGTTTACGGGCAAAGGTATCGAGCAGATAACCGGAAAATGGGCGGATGCAGAGTGCTGCTACCGTATAGCAGGAAAGAACAATACCAATAGTAGAATTTCCCGCCTGGAAGAACTCGGACAGATAGAACGGCAAAACAGGGATTAGCAACCAAAAACCGAAGTAGAGCAAAAAGTTGGCTGCCAAGATGAAACAATAACTGGAAGTAATGAGTCTATCCTTCATAATTGGAGAAGTTAAGAATGGAGAGTTGAGAGTTAAGGGTTAGCTACATTATTCTGCATAGCCACTCTCAATTCTCAACTCTCAACTCTCAACCTGTTTTTAGTATGCGCTCTCGAATTCTTTCAAGAAGCGTGTGTCGTTTTCGGAGAACATACGGAGGTCTTTCACCTGATATTTCAGGTTTGTGATACGTTCGATACCCATACCGAGAGCATAACCGCTGTATACTTTGCTGTCAATGCCGTTGGATTCAAGTACGTTCGGGTCTACCATACCGCAACCGAGGATTTCCACCCAACCGGTATGCTTGCAGAACGGGCAACCTTTACCACCGCAGATGTTACAACTGATATCCATTTCAGCACTGGGTTCTGTAAAGGGGAAGTATGACGGACGCAGGCGAATCTTAGTATCTGCACCGAACATCTCTTTAGCGAAAAGCAGCAATACCTGTTTCAAGTCGGTGAATGATACGTCTTTGTCTACATACAGAGCTTCTACCTGGTGGAAGAAACAGTGCGCACGGTAGCTGATTGCTTCGTTACGGTATACACGTCCCGGACAGATGATGCGGATAGGAGGCTGTGACGTTTCCATAACGCGGGTCTGTACGGAAGAAGTATGTGTACGCAATACAACATCCGGGTGAGCCTCGATGAAGAAAGTATCCTGCATATCGCGTGCCGGATGGTCTTCGGCAAAGTTCAGTGCCGAGAATACGTGCCAGTCATCTTCTATTTCCGGTCCTTCAGCGATGCTGAATCCCAAACGGGCGAAGATGTCGATAATTTCATTTTTTACAATGGTAAGCGGGTGACGTGTACCGAGTTCGACAGGATAAGCCGAGCGCGTCAAATCCAATCCGTCACAACCGTTGTCCTGACTTTCAAACTGTTCTTTCAGTGCGTTGATTTTATCCTGCGCTTTTGTTTTCAGTTCATTCAGTCTCATGCCGACTTCTTTTTTCTGTTCGGCAGCTACGTTACGGAAATCCGCCATTAAGTCATTAATGGCTCCCTTCTTGCTAAGGTATTTGATGCGGAGAGCTTCAAGTTCTTCGGCATTGGAGGCATGCAAAGCCTCTACCTCTTTCAGAAGTTGTTCAATCTTAGCTATCATATTTTTGATGTATTGTTATTCAGTTTCTTAGTAAAAACCGTGCAAAGATATAATTTTATCACGATTGCCGATACGCATTGAAAATCCGGCAACTTATGAAAAAGATTGTTTTCTTTATTCTACTTTTGACCTTATCTTTTCGTCTTACGGCACAGATTGATTATCTGGAGCCGGTGAAACCTTTCACTACTTACACAGGCGAATTGGGCGAATATTATCGCAATGTATTTTCTTTATTGAACACAGGCTTTCAGCAACAACCGTATGCTCGTTTTGTAGCAATTCCTTCTTTCTCGCCCGAGTATGCCATGTCGGTAGAGAAGAAGGGTGGGCGTTATTGTTTGGTTTCGAACACATTGTCGCGTACCTATTGGCAAGCAGAGAAAGGAACAGTGACGGTAGATACGAGATCGGTGGTTATCAGTTCGTCCCTTTATCAGTCTTTGGGTGCCATTTTTCGTACGGTGACGAGTCAGGTGCAGGATTTGGACGGTTCTACGGCAGGTTTGGACGGAGTCGTTTATTATTTCACTTCGACGGATGCGAAAGGTGCAAATCAGATGGGACGTAAGTGGTCCCCGAAAAAAGGTTCTTTAATGGATCGTCTTGTGTTGGTCTGTCAGTCGGCTTATATGTTATCCAGAGGAGAAGATATTTCGGAACAGGCGGTGGCGGAAGAAGCTGCTGCTTTATTGAAGGAGTTGCAACAGCGCACTAAGGAGCAACCGGATGCTTATAAGAAACCGATGTATGTCGGAATTTATCAGGTGGGGCCTCAGCAGAGGTCGCTTTCCGGCAAACAGATAGAAGAACTTGCTCATTTGTCCGGCACTACTCCGGAAGAATATATTGCAGATCAAATGGTTTATCCGGCAAATCTTTTAGCCAAGAATATATCGGGATATGCTTTGTGTGAGTTTACGATTGATAAGGAAGGAGTGATTCTGCGTCCTCATATTTTGAAAGCTACTCATTCCGAGTTTGCCGAGGAGGCTCTTCGTATTGTAAAGGGAATGCCGAAATGGTCGCCGGCACTGGTGGGAGGAAAGCCGACGGATAGTAACTATACGCTTTATATTCCTTTCCGTCCAAAGTTATATAAGCCATAGGAAAATGCGTTTACGTTCCTTTCAGGAGATAAGCATTTGAAAAACATTTAGTTTTATGAAGAGTTATTTATTTACCATATTTCATTGTTGCAAAACGAATTATCCTCAATTTATATTTGTTTACGAATACGGCCAACAAATTAAAAAACATAGAAAGTAAGATAATACATATAATAGCGGCAAAGACATAGGTGGTATCGTATAAGCCACTTGCTTTTAGAATGATATATCCTAAACCAGCTTCAGAGGCTATAAATTCGCCAATGAATGCTCCCAAAACACAGAAGCCGGCATTCAGTTTGAGTGATTGGATAACCCAATCCAGTGAGGCTGGGAATGAGAGCATCCAAAAGCGTTGTTTGTTGGTAGCATGATTGATTTTGAAAAAAGTATCGTCACTTTCAGAGATTTTGCTTGCTCCTTCATAGGTTTGAAAAGCAGTAATAAAAACAGTAGAGAGGAATGCCAATACAATTTTCATTTTCAATCCGGTTCCAAACCAAATAATCATTAGAGGAGCCAATGCGAAAGTAGGAATTGAACTAAGTGCTATTATATAAGGATGAGCTATTTTCGAGCATTTTGGAAAATAGACTAAAATAAAACCTATAATACATCCAATGAATAGCCCAAACAGCAATCCGACAAATGATTCATAAGCAGTTATGAATGTATGATATGGCAGGTCGCCAGATACCGTTTTCTCATATAACAATGTTATTATTCTCACAGGGGAAGAAAACATGGTTGAAAAGCCTGACTGAAATTTAGCATATGCTTCCCAAGCAATCAGTAAAACAGCCAATGGTACCCATTGTAATATTTTATTTCTCATATTTCAAATTCTCAACGATTTCAAAAAAAAGTTTTTTATATTCGCTTGTGTCTATTCTTTCGTCAGGGGAAAGTGAGCAATATTCTTTAGCGGGCTTTATTTCTAATAACTCAGTTGGACTTCTCATAATTAGAATACGGTCGCTTAAAAGCAATGCCTGATCAATATTATGGGTGATAAAGATCATTGTTTTATTACTCTTGATGAGATATTCCCATATATAGAGTTTAATACTGTTCAGTGCATTAATATCAATGGCGTTAAAAGGTTCATCAAGCAGAAATAATGAAGCGTCGGTGAGTAGAGTTTGTAACAATCCGATCCGTTGTTTCATTCCTCCGGAGAGTTCTTTGGGGAACTTGTTTAGAGCTTCCGTTTCTATGTTGAATAAGTCTAGTATTTCTTTGGCAGCCTGCTTCTGTATGTTGTCAACAGGTATTCCCCGCAGTTCACAAGCAAGAAAAGTGTTTTCCCACGCTGTCCTATAAGGCAATAATGTGACATCCTGCATCAAATAGGCTATATTCTTATCCGATTTCTTGATTTCTCCTTTAGAAGGTAGTAAAACTCCGGCAATAAGATTCAGCAATGTCGTTTTTCCGCAACCGCTATTGCCGACAATAGATACAATATCTCCTCTATCAATATAAAGATTTAAATTAGAAAATACTGTATGTTTGTTATTGTAGGCAAACCCTACATTTTGTAGTTCAATCATCATAACGACTCGTTTTTTTCAACTTAGGGAATACCCCCAGACTAGTTAGGATACCCCATATTAAAGATAATGCACCAAATATTAAACCGACATTCGATATGTAATCATGATTATTGTTATAAAAAGTCTGGTATACCACATACCCTACAACACATACAAATAAAATAAAGCACAGGATATACCAAAAATCCTTTTTCATGAAAAACAAAATCTTATTCTTCAGTTTTCTGATCAAATGATATGGTATTTCTTTGTCAAAAGTATTGCAATCTACTCCAAAATCCTCAACAATCTTTCTTTCTGCAGTGTGTGCAGGATTTTTGAAGAACATTTTTTGATATATACCTGCAACATATGCTTCATTCTCATTGGGTCTGGTTGGCGAGTTGTGCTCCCTCATATATTCAAATATATTTATCCCATGCGAAAGGTAATAATTTACTGTTTTTTTCCAATCAGAAAATGAGATATCGGTAGTCATCGGATATAGATGATCACTGTTAATAATTGATATAATGATTTCTGTTTTTTCTTTTTGAATATTTTCGTCAGGCATCCGATAACTATCAATCTCATCACTGATTTTATAACATACTTCTGTGGCTATTTCAGGTGATGAATATATAATAAAAATGGCTTTCTGAATAGCCTCCAAGACAAGTGCCAGCATGTCCTCGTACTGCTTACATATATATCTGCTGGTTATAATAGTTGTAGCTATGCTTTCATCATTATTATTCGCCATATGGCTGTAAATACAAATTTTGTTCTCAATATATTTTCTTGCCATTAAATTTAAGTCACCCGTCAGAGCTATGGATTCGGAATCATTAATGCATTTCTCTATTTCTTCGGAAAAATCAACAGGTTTGATTTTATAATTGTTTTTATTTAATAGTTGAGAACAGCAAGAGTTGGCAGTAATGTATGAACTATTAGGTGTATAAAGACGTTTGGCTTTTAATTCCTTAATATCCATAAACCCATTATGCGAATTATTATCTAATTCCTCATTATAGGGACAAATAACCCAAAAAGGCAATTTGTTTATCAATTTGCCTATAACTTTTATATCTGTTTTGTTATCAAAACTTTTATGTTGCCGCAATATAGAAGTCGGGTCTGAAATAGCAATTGCTATTTCGTCTAATTTGCATTTACGTGCATTCCTGTTAAAATCCAACATACTGTCAATAGCGTCATCATCGCCATCACAAATGCGAAACTCTATATCATCCTTTATTCTCTTTGCCTCAAATACAGATTTAAAAATACCTTTTTCTTTTGCCAGAAAAAGAGGAAGGTACATATATGTTTTTGCGGCTAACATAAATATGATTTTCATATTCAATAACTTTTTTGTCAACGTGCTTTTTCAGCGAAATTCATATCTAATACACTTTCTATATTATCCAATGATTTTAAATCTCCCATACGGTGACGTAATGCAACGGCTTGTTTCCAAGCTTCCGGTGAGATTACTGCGTTTTGAGGTAATGTGTTTGAGTCTACCATGCGTTTGATGGCCTGTGCTATTATATTCTTATTCACATCAGGGTATAGTTCTGCCATATAGTAAGCGGCACTATCAGGATACTCATGTGCAAATTTTTCAGCTTTGGTAATAGCATTGATAAAATGCTGGACTATTTCAGGTTTTTCATCGATAGTCTTTTTACTTGTTGTGATACCTGTGAAGGTAAAATCCGGATATTTATCAGCAAAAGAATAAACGACCTTTGCTCCATTGGCTACCGCTATTGAAACATTAGGTTCCAATTCAAGGGCGATATCAGCATTGCCGGTATCAAGCATAGGTAATAAAGTTCCAAATGCACCTTGTCTGATATTTGTAGGCAAATTAGCTTCTTTGAACATTTCAGTTTGAACTGTATATGCTGTAGAAGGAGCAGAGAAAGTAGCTACGCTGTAAGGAGCTAACATCGCGGCATTCGTAATTTGAGGAACATTGGGATTTTTTGTCAGAGCCCAAAAGGGAACACTGTTGACAATACTTCCTATCACACATCCATCTATTCCTTGTTCCTTAGCAATAGCAACAAAAGTAGGATCTGCAATACCAAATAAAGCGGAACCACCAATTACCGCTGCATAGGTTTTATCGTCCCCTCCAGTGTTTATCAGATCAACTTTCAAACCTTCTTCTTTGAAAAATCCTTTGGTATTTGCCAAATATAGAGGTATATATATGAATACATCTCCAAACTGTGCAACTTTAATTGTTTCTAATTCTGATTTATTGGTATGACATGCTGAAAGAAATATAATCAGCACTGACAGATAATAATATACACTTTTCATAATTGATTATTTTTATATTTCTAAAAGCATAAGTGGTGGATATCTAATCCCATGTCGAAAATATAAAGACATTAGTTAACTACAGACATTATAGTTGTATAAATAAAAGCACGGACTTTCACAAGCCCGAGCATTTATATTCTTAAAAACATCTCCTTGTCTTGGGGAAATAAGGGACTAGTAAATTGCTTTCTAGTACGATAAGTGAGATGCATTAAGAGCAGAAAAGGGATGCCCGTGGGAAATAAGGGAGGCATCCCTTCCAAGAGACAAACATTTGAAAATATACTTTCACAAGCATAATTTTCAGTTGATCTCTCAGTATATTTCTTTTAAAGAATTTATTGTCTCGTATAATAAAACTTGTAAAGAGAAGGCATCTCTAGTCTCAAAGAGAATTAGGATGCCTCTCAATTATAAGT
>NZ_MNQN01000045.1:0-593 GCF_001915455.1 Bacteroides sp. 43_46
GATACCGGAGTTCGGAATGATCTATCATACTTATTTATCAGGATACCAGCATATTAGCAAAAAGGATGAGAGTCATGAAAGTTATTTTTTGCCTTAAGAAACGGTACAGTTGGAAAATAGCGGCGAAAATCGTGACAGTAGCTCCTAAATATCGGTTATTCACCGATGCAACTACAATGTACTGCAACCATTATTCCATTTCCTTCTTTCTCTTCTTCCACAGTTGCCACGAATTAATAATATTCTGCCACATATTATATACCAAATAGCATATTAGTCTGATTATCAAAGAAGAATCCCACCTATCACTAACAATGGGTAACAAAATAGCAACAAAAAACGAAGAAATTCGCTTAGTGGTGGACTTCATGTGCAAAGGTAACAAAAGGCAATTACCTGCCAAAAAAGAAACAAGGCTTTTGCCTTACAATAGCTTTTTCAAGTCCTCAACGTCCGGCAGAGCGTTACGAAGTCGTTCCGGCATATCTTTAGATGCACGGTAAGTAGCAACCCCCATCGGCTTGTTATAATCACGAACGGCAAACTCTACAAAGGTTTGATTCATCTCTCTACAAAGTATTATTCCGATAGAA